>JBCCIS010000092.1 GCA_039028155.1 Pseudomonadota bacterium | reverse complement strand
CGGCCACGCCGACGCCGCCGAGCAAGCGCGAAAAGATCGAAAAACCTAAGTTCACCGGCAGTCTCCAGCCGAAAAAACGGCTGATATGCTAGTGCAGCCAGCCGATCGTTACAAAGCCCCCTTGGTCACATGGCCGTCAGAGCCAGTGACCCCGGTTACATTTGGATCGGTTACATATTGGGATAGTTGGGGCCGCCGCCACCCTCCGGCGTCACCCAGACGATATTTTGCGTCGGGTCCTTGATATCGCAGGTTTTGCAGTGGACGCAGTTCTGCGCGTTGATCTGCAGCTGCGGCTTGCCATCGTCACCGTCGACGATTTCGTAGACGCCGGCGGGGCAATAGCGCTGCTCCGGCGCGTCATAGGTCGCCAGATTGACGGCAATCGGCACCGACGCGTCCTTTAGCGTCAGATGGGCCGGCTGGTCTTCCTCGTGGTTGGTGTTGGAGAGGAAAACCGAGCTGTTGCGATCAAAACTGACCTCGCCGTCCGGTTTCGGATAGTCGATCGGCGAGAAGCCCGCCTTCGGCTTCAAGGCGCTGTGATCGGCGTGCTGGTGGAAGGTCCAGGGCGCCTTGCCGCGGAACAGGTAGGTGTCGATGCCCGAATAGGCCAGGCCACCCCACAGACCGCGGTGAAAGCTCGGCCGGATGTTGCGGACGCGGTAGAGCTCGTCCCATACCCAGGTCTTCTTGAGCCGCTCGGGATAGGATGTCACCTCGCGCCCATTGGCGCCGGCGGCGAGCCATTCGAAGACCGCCTCGGCCGCTGTCATGCCGCTCTTCATGGCGGTATGGCTGCCCTTGATCTTGGGCACGTTGACGAAACCCGCCGAGCAGCCGATCAGCAGGCCGCCGGGAAAGGTCAGCTTGGGGATCGACTGGAAGCCGCCTTCGTTGATCGCGCGCGCACCATAGGCGATGCGTTTACCGCCCTCGAAGGTGGGCCGGATGTCCGGGTGCGTCTTGAAGCGTTGAAACTCCTCGAACGGTGAGAGATAGGGGTTCTCGTAGTCCAGCCCGATGACGAAGCCGACCGACACCAGGTTGCCGTCGAGGTGATAAAGGAACGAGCCGCCATAGGTCCTGCTTTCCATCGGCCAGCCGATGGTATGCGTGATCGAGCCCTTTTTGTGTTTGGCCGGGTCGATCTCCCAAAGCTCCTTGATGCCGATGCCGTAGGTCTGCGGATCGACGCCCTCGCGCAGATTGAACTTCTCCATCAGCCCGCCTGAGAGCGAACCCCGGCAACCCTCGGCAAAGAACGTCTGTTTGGCGTGGAGTTCGATACCCGGCTCGTAATGCGCTTTTTTCTCGCCGTCCTTGCCGATGCCCATATCGCCGGTGGCCACGCCCTTGACGCTGCCGTCCTCGTGATAGAGCACCTCGGCGGCGGCAAAGCCTGGAAAAACCTCGACCCCCAGTCCCTCGGCCTGCTCGGCAAGCCAGCGGCAGACATTGCCCAGGCTGACGATGTAGTTGCCGTGATTGTTCATCTGCGGCGGGGTCGGCATCCGGTGCGATCCCTTTTCGGTCAGAAACAGGAAGCGGTCCTCGGCCGCCGGCGTATCGAGTGGCGCGCCTTTTTCCTGCCAATCAGGGATCAGCTCATTCAGGCTGCGCGGTTCGAAGACCGCGCCCGACAGGATATGGGCGCCGACCTCCGACCCCTTTTCGATCACGCAGACCGATATCTCGTGGTCGTTTTCCGCGGCGAGTTGACGCAGCCTGATCGATGCCGCCAGTCCGGCCGGACCAGCGCCCACGATCACCACGTCGAATTCCATGCTTTCCCGCTCTTGGGCTTCCATCAGACCGCTCCTGCCAATTCCTCAATAAACCGGCCCTTATCTAACCGGCCTCCCCCATCCGCTCCGTCTCATATCCGACGCGGGGTCCCAACTCAATGTTGGGACGTGTTAACGTTTGGCCTATGAGTGCGGACCCGCGATCCATCGCATCGATCCTGAGATGGTATGCCGACCACGGTGTCGACGAGGCCATCGCCGAGACACCGATTGACCGTCTCGACCAAGCGCCCGCGGCACCGGTTGCCGTCCCTGAAACGCCTGCGCCATCCATGGCAAAACGAATCGAGTCGGCACCGCCGCCTCCTCCTCCGGCGTCCCAAGCCGTGGCGAGCGCCAAGGAAGACGCGGAATCTGCTACTACTATGGAGGCACTACATACAGCTATCGAAAGTTTCGATGGCTGCGCCCTCAAGCGGACGGCGACGACCACCTGCGTCTACGACGGCAACACGCAAGCGCGCATTCTTTTGATTGGCGAGGCACCGGGCGCGCAGGAAGATCGGCAGGGCAAACCCTTTGTCGGGCCGGCCGGCCAATTGCTGGACAAGATGCTCGTCGCGATCGATCTGGACCGCTCAAAGGTCCTGATCAGCAACATGCTTTTCTGGCGGCCGCCTGGCAACAGAACGCCTACAGCCGAGGAAATCTCTACCTGTTTGCCGTTCGTCGAACGCATGGTCGAGATCATCAGGCCTGAGATCCTGATCTATGTCGGCGGCAGCGCGGCAAAGGCGATGCTGGGTCGAAGCGAGGGCATCACCCGGCTGAGGGGGCGCTGGTTCACCTACACAGCAAAGGACGGCCGCGAGATCCCGGCGACCGCCGTCTTTCATCCCGCCTTCCTGCTCCGCCAGCCCGGCCGCAAGCGCGAAAGCTGGCGTGACCTGCAGGCGATTCGCCGGCGGCTGGAGTCCTATACTTAATTCCCATAGCGCAAAGGCGCAGCAAACGTAGAGTCCTGCGCCCCGACTTGTTTGCAGCGAGCAGGTCTGTCTATAACGACTGCGCTTGGGGGGACAAACATGAGTCGAGCATCGTGGCCGTCGGCGGTAAGCCGGCATGGCCGACGCAGGATTTGTGTGCTTGCAGCATCACTGCTGTTGGGTGCCGTCGCAACCGTATCGACGGCCTCAGCGGAGCAGTCGCTGCCGCCTATTCCAGAAGAACGACCGGACCGCGGAATTACGTTTGCCGCGAGCTTTCCGGGCGATCCAGCGGACGTGGTCGATGACCGCGCGACGACGCCTCTTGTCGCGGCGCCGGTCCCGGTCACAAAACCGGATCTGCCCTATCTCACCGAGCTATCGGTCCTGAGCCAGCGTGATGCCGGCCTCTATCGGCGCATCTTCCAGTTCCAGCGCGAAGCCGACTGGGAAGCCGCCGACAGGCTGATCGACCAGCTTGACGACCCAATCCTGATCGGCCATGTGCTTGCCGAACGCTACCTGCATCCGACCGGATGGCATTCCAGCTTTGAAGAGCTTTCCGATTGGCTGGAGCGCTATGCCGACCATCCGCAAGCTCAGCGGATCCATCAGCTGGCCCTGGCGCGCCAGCCGGCCGGCACGGACATCCCGGCGGAACCGCGCGACGGCTATCTGGAGAACTTCGATACGGAGACGTCACTGGAGCCGCTTTATGAGCCCGGCGACGACACCGACTGGTCGCACCTGGAATCGTGGGAGCGCCAGCGGCTGCGCGATCTCATCGCGCAAATCCGCGATCGGTTGAGCGACGGCCGGCCCGACTCCGCCCAGACGATCCTTTTCGGTGCCGAGTTCACCGAGCTCGCCGATCCCCTGACCTTCGACCGGGCCCGCGCCAAGATCGCCCACAGCTATTTCCTTGACGGCAACGACGCCAAGGCGTGGGAGCTTGGGCAGGCCAGCCTGGAGCGTTCCGGCGCGGATGCTCCACTAGCCGGCTGGTCGGCTGGCATGGCGGCCTATCGGTCAGGCGAGTTCGACAACGCCCGGCGCGCTTTCGAGATCCTGGCTGCCGGCAATCCGCGCACCAGTAAGCTGGTCGCCTCAGGCGCCTATTGGGCGGCGCGATTGAACCTGATGACCGGCCGTCCCGACAAGGTGCGGCTCTATCTGGAAATCGCCGCCGAGCGACCCAATGACTTCTACGGCATCCTGGCCCGCGCGACGCTGGGCGAGCCGCTTGCCTTTGATCACTCGCTGCCGCACCTCTCCGAGAGTGAGCTTTCGGGCCTGACCGCGATGCCGGAGGTGCAGCGTGCCGTCGCACTGGCCCAAGCCGGCCAGCAGCAGATCGCCGATCTGGAGTTCAAGCAGGTGTCCGCCACGCAGAAGCCCGGACTTGCTGTCGCGCTACTGACCGTCGCCGACAGCCTTAGCCTGCCGGCGACACAGTTCCGGTTCGGTATCGACTTGAAGCGCCATTTTGCGACCCGCTACGAGGCTGCGCTCTATCCAGAGCCGCCCTGGGTGCCGGAGGACGGCTTTGAGGTCGATCCCGCCTTGGTCTTTGCCATCATGCGCCAGGAGTCGCGCTATGAGTCGACCGCCGAGAGCTATGTCGGCGCCCGTGGCCTGATGCAGATCATGCCGACCACGGCCGACTACATTTCGGAGGGTTATGACTTCGCGGGCGCCGATCGGCATCTGCTGGACGATCCCGTCATGTCGGTGACACTGGCGCAGGACTATATCCAGCATCTGATGGACCTGGGCTCGGTCGACGGCAACCTGTTCTATATGCTGGTCGCCTATAACGCCGGCCCGGGCAATCTGGAGCGCTGGCAGGATCGCACTGGACCCGTCGACGATCCGCTGTTGTTCATGGAAACCATCCCCGTACGTGAGACCCGATCGTTCGTCGAGAAGGTCATGGCAAACTACTGGATGTATCGCTTGCGTCTGGGTGGTATGACCCCATCTCTGGCCAAGGTGGCCTCGGGCCACTGGCCCGTTTATGACGATGGGGAGTTGATCCGCGTTGCCGGGTATTGACGACAGCAAGCCTTTCATACCGGTAAACATTGCGGTCCTGACCGTATCCGATACGCGCACAGAGGCCGACGACAAGTCGGGCAATGTGCTGGTCGACCGCATCAAGGCGGCCGGACACAACGTCATAGAGCGCAAGATCGTCACCGACGACGTCGATCAAATCGAAAGCGCGGTCGGCCACTGGATCGCCGATGGCGAGGTCGATGTGGTGGTGGCGACAGGCGGCACAGGGGTCACCGGACGAGACGTGACGCCCGAAGCTTTCGAAGCCCTCTATGAAAAAGCGATTCCCGGGTTCGGCGAGCTGTTCCGCTGGCTCAGCTTCCAGAAGATCGGCACCTCGACCATCCAGTCGCGCGCCACGGCAGGCGTCGCCGGCGGCACCTATCTCTTCGCTCTTCCCGGCTCGCCCGGCGCCTGCAAGGACGCCTGGGACGATATCCTGGTTCATCAGCTGGATTACCGTTTCGGACCCTGCAACTTTGTCGAGCTGATGCCCCGTCTGACGGAGGGCGGACCGGCCAAGGCACGCCAAAAGGGCTGACTTGCCGACCTCGTTGACCAGGGACGAGGCCAACGAAGTTGGCATGAACATCGCGGTCACCGCCCGCGAAACACCCGAGCGGCGCGCCATCGTGAGCCCCAGGGGCACCCTGAGTTTCGACGCGCTGAACAGACGCTCCAACCAGTTCGCGCGTGCCCTGCACAAGCGCGGGCTTCAGGCCGGCGATACCGCCGCGCTCCTGGTCGGCAACCGGCCGGAGTTTGCCGTCGCCATATTCGGCGCCATGCGCTGCGGCGTAACGCTGACGCCGATCAACTGGCATCTGAACGCCGACGAAGCCGGCTACATCCTGGATGATTGTGAGGCCCGTCTCCTGGTCAGCGAACGCACGTTCGCCGATACGGCACGGGCCATCCGCGCCATGGCGCCGCGAATTGAGAGCGGCCTTGCCATCGATGGCGGTATCGAAGGCTTTGACGAATTCGACGAGGCACTGGCCGCCGAAGATGACACAGACATCGACGATCCCGTTGTCGGTGCGCGCATGCTCTACACGTCGGGCACCACGGGGCGGCCCAAGGGGGTCAGAAAAACCGGGCTTAGGCGCGCGCCATTGGCAGTGGTCCTTGCCGAGTCAACCGCGTTTGACCACAACAACGACCTGATGTTGAGCCCCGGCCCGCTCTATCACGCCGCACCCTTGCTGCTGAACCTGCTGTTTCCGCTCAACCAGGGCGCCGGCATCTACATCATGGAGCGGTTCGACGCGGAGGAGGTGTTGCGCGTCATCGAAGGTGAACGCATTACGCACAGCCAGATGGTGCCGATCATGTTCCATCGCATGCTGGCGCTGCCTGACGAAGTCCGCGCGGCCTACGATCTTTCGTCGCTGCGCTGGCTGCTGCACGGCTCCGCGCCCTGCTCGGTCGATCTTAAGAACCGCATGATCGAGTGGCTGGGCCCGATCTTTTACGAATTTTTCGGCGGCACCGAAGGCGCGGTCATCTTTTCGACGCCCGATGACTGGCACGCGCGGCCAGGCACGGTCGGACGTAAGGTGCCCGATACCGATGTCGCGATTCTGGACGACAACGACCAGCCGTTGCAGCCGGGCGAGATCGGACGGGTCTTCACGCTGCTGCCGGCCGACGACCGGTTTGAGTATTTCAAGGCGCCAGAGAAGACGGCAGAGAACAGGGTTGGCGACCACTTCACCATGGGCGACCTGGGTTATCTGGATGAGGACGGCTATCTGTTTCTGACCGGCCGCAACGCCGACACGATCATTTCAGGCGGCGTCAACATCTATCCAGCGGAAGCCGAGGCTGTGTTGCACGATCACCCGGCGGTCGCCGAGGCCGCCTGTATCGGTGTACCCCATGAAGAATGGGGCGAGGAAGTCATGGCCGTCGTGATGCTGCGTCCCGGTCACGTGGCCGATGACAAGCTTCACGCCGCTTTGGTTGCTCATTGCCGCGAGCGTTTAAGCCACTTCAAGTGCCCGCGATCGGTCAGGTTTGTCGATGACCTCCCGCGGTCCGGTCCAGGAAAGGTGCTGCGCCGCGAACTGCGCGAACGGTTTGTCACCTGATCGCTTGCGCCGATGCCAGAGCAGGTCGTGGCCGGCGCGTTATCGTCATCACGCAGACAAGCAGCGCCAGATTAAAGAGGTTGAAGACAAACCCGAGCGCGAAGGCGAGTTGGTAACTGTCTGTCAGATCGAAGATGACGCCGGCCACCTGACCGCCGAGCGCCATGCCCAAGGCGCCGAAGATGAAGATGGTGCCGAAACGCCAGCCAGCCTGGTTGGCCGGGTAGATGTCGCGCAGCGCCACCGCGTACATCGGCACCAACCCACCAAAACCGAGACCGAAAAAGACCGCGCCGGCGTAAATGCCTGAGAGACTGTCGCTCACGACGAAGACGGCGGTGCCGGCGGCCTGGAGGATCGAGCCAAGCAGCATCGATTTGAGCGCGCCGATCTGATCGGTGAGCCACCCCATGCCAATGCGGCCGACGAAACTGGCGATCAGGATGAACGACAGCACTTCGGCGCCCCGCCGAAGCGTGTAGCCGACATCGCTGACATGGGCCGCCATGTGCAGGAGCGGCATTGCCATCGTGACGCAACAGCACAGAATTGCGGCGCAGAGAACGATCTGCGGCAAGTTGTCGCGCAAGGTGATACCGCCATTGCCGCGCAACGCGCCGCTCGTCGCGACCGGTTCGACCGGAGGTTTGCGATTGATCACGAAGACCAGCGGCAGCATCACGAGAAACGCGCCGAAGCCAAAGACCGTGAAGGTCGAGCGCCAGCCGATCTCCGCGTTGCCGAACTCGATCAGCCGTGGCCAGATCGCACCGCCAACGCTCTGGCCCGACGCAACGAGGGCAACCGCCAGGCCACGATTTCGTTTGAACCAGCGCGTCGCGTTGGTCAGCAGGCAGATGAAGAGAACGCCTGTGCCCAGAAAACCGAACATCACGCCGTAGACGACGTAAAGCTGCCAGGCAGTGGTGACGTGGGAGACCGTCAAGGCGGCCGAGGGAATGATCAATGCCGCGACGAGCAAGGGCGGCCCGATGCCCGCGCGGTCCATCCATCGGCCCATGATCACGCCGGCGCTGCCGATGCCCAGCATGAAGAACGCATAGGCCAGCGACGGCACCGAGCGCGGCCAGTCGAACTCAGCCGACATGTCCTTCAGGCTGACTGAAAGGCTCATCATCCCGCCCATGCCGAACGAGACGAGCAACAGCGAGGCGATGGCGATAACCCATGCCTGGCGGCCGTCAAGCTTGGGCTCGCGTTGATGGCCTGCGCTCACATCGGCTCCTGGCTGATCGGATAGACGAGTGGCATCAGGTCGTCGGCCCGGCGTCCGGCCCAATCGCGCTTGGGAATGTCAGCAAGCGCACGCGCCTGCACCTCGGCCAGTTCCTCGCACGCCGCGCGATGATCGATGGTCAGTACCTCGCCGTCGCGGACGACGTGGTGGCCATCGACAAAGACGTCAGAGACCGCGCGGTCGTTGGCGACGAAGATCAGGTTTCTGATCGGCTCGCGCACCGGCATCATCGCCGGGTGCTTGAGGTCGACCAGGACGAGGTCCGCGCGCGCGCCCACGTCGAGCCTGCCGATATCGTCGCGCCGCAACGCCTTCGCGCCACCGATGGTCGCGGCATCAAAGACATCCGACGTGTTGAGGTCGTCGACCGTGCCCGCCACCGCACGCGCGATCGTGCCGGCATGACGCAACTCGTCGAGCATGTTGTGCGGATAGGTATCGGTGCCGATGCCCATGTTCACGCCGGCCTTGAGGTAACCACCCAGCGTATTCAGCGCGATGCCGCGGCGCATGAAGACCGTCGGGCAATGGGCAACGGACACGCCGCGCTCGGCCAGCAGATCGAGATCGCGCCGGCTGGTCCAATGCAGCCAGGGATGATGATCGAGAAAGATAGCGTGCCCAAGGATCGTACGCTCACCCAGGACACCCAGCTTCTCGAGCCAGCCGACCGACGTCAGACCGTGCCGGCGCTGCATCTCGTGGAACTCGACCACGCTTTCGGCGGTGTGCAGCTGGTACGGCAGGTTACGCTCTTCGGCAACGTCGAAGGCGTCGCGCAGCGTTTCCGGCGTGCAGCAATCGGCCTGGCCCGGCGCGACCATGCCGGAAAGGCGGCCCGACGGATGCTGGTTGGCGAGATCGATGGCGCGCATGCCAGCGTCGAACTGACGCCGGCCCTCCTCTTCGTCCCAGTCATAGGTCAAGCTGTGGCCGTCCTTGGTGTGATAGCTGGCATCGAAGAACCACGGGGCCGCCACAACACGCAGGCCGCTCTCGCCCATCAGGTCGAGCCAGCCGTCGAACGGAAAGCCGAAATCGACGATGGTGGTGCAGCCGCTTTTCAACATCTCCGCATAGGCGACACGCATACAGACAGCGGTCTCGTGGGATTCCAGCGGAAACAGCGGCAGGTATTCATAGAGCGAGCTGTGCCAGAAGCCGGGGCTCCTGATCTCGTCGGTCATTCCCTTGCGGACCGGCTCCCATCCCGCATGGGTGTGGATGTTGATCAGGCCGGGCATGACCATCCGGTCGCGGCCGTCGATCTCATCGTCCGCCGGACCGTCGTAACCCGCGCCGATGAAGCTCACCTTACCGTCGGCAAAGGCGATATCCGCATCACGGCGGTAGACGTGCGATCCCGTTGCCTGATCCCAGGCCACCAGCCAGTCGGCATTGCGAATCACCGTCGTTCCCGTCATACCCCCTCCCCTTGGGTTCGGGTTGTTACGTCGTAGGACAGACTAACCATCGATCGACCGGCGGCGCCACCGTGCGAAATCGTCACCGGTATCGATGTCCATCAGTTCCTGTGTATGGGCGATGCGGCAGCCGCGCGGCAGGCTCTTGCGCGTATCAGCGAGCGCGTGGCGCGTCGACCATCTGACGTTCTCGAAGAGCGGCCCCCCACGCCGCTCCGGGCGCAGACCGATCAGGTAGTAACCGCCGTCGGGCGTCGGCCCGAAGACCGCGTCGTTGTCATCGAGAAGGCGGAAGGCCGCGGCGACATGGGCCGGGCGCAGGTCCGGAATGTCGCTGCCGACGATGACGGCCGGTCCCGGTGGCACGTCGCGGAAAGCCGCGGCCATGCGATCCCCCAGATCGCCGTCGACCTGGGCCAATAGCGGCAGGCCGGCCTGCCACGGCTGCCGGCGCCGGGCGGCAGCAGGCGGTGTAACGGCCAACCACGCCGTCCAGCGACTGTCCTGACCCAGGCGCGTCAGCAGCCGGGTGAGTGTGCGACGATAGAAGGCAAGCGCGGCGCCGGGGCCGATATCGGCGGCGAGCCGCGTCTTGACGGTGCCAAAGCGCGGCTGGCGGGCGAACACGACGACGTGGCGTGGAATCATCCGTAAAGCCTGACCAACCAGCGCGGCGGCACGCCGACAAAATAGAGGCATAGGCAGGTGACATTGCGCGCACTGCGCCAGAAATAGCTGCCCCGGTAACGCTCCGCGCTGGTAACCGCAGCCGATGGCAACGTGACAAGGCGAGCGCGACCCAGGCGGCGGACAATATCGACGTCCTCCATCAGCGGCATGGCGCGAAAGCCGCCGATGTCGCTATACAGCGCGCGCGAGATCAAGAGCCCCTGGTCGCCATAGGGCAGGCCCAGGACGCGCGTGCGCCAGGCGACCCGGCGTTCCAATCGGCGGGCGCCATCGACCTGATCATCAAGTGCGAAACGGAAGACCGCCGCCTTGTCCCGATTGGCCGCGTCACCGGCAAAGGCCAGGACATCGCCGGACCAGCCCGCCTGAAGGCGGGTGTCGGCGTGCAGGAAGAGCAGCCATGGCGCTTCGGTCGCTGCCGCGCCGGCTGCCAACTGACCTCCCCGCCCTTTCGATGCGGCGACGACCGTGGCGCCCAGGGTTTCGGCCAGCGCGGGCGTCCCGTCATCGGAACCGCCGTCAACCACCACCATCTCGCGCTCGATGGCGTCGCCTGAGACCAGCGCCGCCAGCGTGGTGGGCAGCGTGGCGGCGGCATTGAGCGTGGGAATGACGACGGAGAGCCGGAGCATGGCGGGATCATAAGGCTTCCGGTCGCCGCGTCATGTTTCCTTGCCGAACCTCACGATGTTCCTATAATGTTCTCATTCGGAGGAACACCATGACGCAGATAAACTATCGCCTGCAGCGCAAGGGGCGGGGAACGGTAACCAACGCCACAGGGCGCTTCGAAAAACACGCCTATGAGGCGTTCGACGACGGCTGGGGCAGCCTGGACGAGGACCTGCCGCCGCTGAAGACCGAGATATCCATCGACACGACCAAGACGATCATCGCGCGCAATCAGTCGCCCGACATCCCGTTCGACCGCTCGATCAATCCCTATCGCGGCTGCGAGCACGGTTGCGTCTATTGTTTTGCCCGGCCGACCCATGCCTTTCTGGGCTTGTCGCCGGGCCAGGACTTCGAATCGAAGCTGCTGGTCAAGCCGGATGCCGCCCGGCTGCTGCGGAGCGAACTGGCCCGGCCCGGGTACCGGCCCCGGGTCATCGCTATGGGCACCAACACCGATCCCTATCAGCCGAT
>JBCCIS010000091.1 GCA_039028155.1 Pseudomonadota bacterium | reverse complement strand
TTCATAACGAGATCATCGAACTCGTGCCTGGGGCAGAGGCAGGAAAAGCTATTCTCAAGGGCGTATCAGAGGGTTGGTAGCTAAGGCCGGTTTGGGGTCAAAGCGCCGGTAGTTCCTCACGCTTGATATGGAGTTGGAGTTAGAACTCTCATTGTGTGGTGTGCTGGGCTGACCGCTTAGGGTCATTTTTTGCTCTTGACCGATCTGTCAGGCCGACGGTGAAAGTGTGCCCGAAACCGGACATTTGGACGGGCACATTGCCGGATGTGGCTCAATCGTGATTCAAGCTCACAGGAGCTTCGAATCATGCGCTATCAACTTTCCGACTTTGAGTGGTCGATCATCCAACCCGTTCTGCCAACCAATTCTCGCGGTGTGCCCCGCGTTGATGACCGGCTTGTGCTGAACGGCATCTTCTGGGTGTTACGCTCCGGAGCGCCGTGGCGCGATCTGCCTGAGTGCTACGGCCCGTATACGACCTGTTACAACCGCTTCAACCGATGGCGCAGGGCAGGTATCTGGGACAGCATCCTTGCTGCCATGACGGACAGGCGCGACGACAATGTTCAGATGCTCGACACGTCCATTGTCCAGGTGCACCAACACGCAAGTTGCGTCACGGAATGCGCGAGCAACTGCACGGGCCGGTCACGCGGCGGGCTTACAACAAAAGTCCACGCGGTTGTCGATGCCAAGGGATTGCCTCTCCGATTGGCGCTCAGCGCCGGGCAAGAGCATGACAGTCTGCTCGCCGGTGATCTGCTGACGGAGCTTCGCTACAACAGCATGCTGCTCGCCGACAGAGCCTATGACTCCGATACAATCAGGGAGTTTGCGAGAGAGCGTGGAGCGTGGGCTAACATTCCGCCGAAACGAAACCGCAAGAACCCGGTCTGCTTCAGCCCGCATCTGTACCGAGATCGCAATCACGTGGAGCGGTTCTTCAATCGCATCAAGCATTGCCGACGGATCGCCACCCGCTACGACAAGCTGGCGGAGAACTTCCTCGCATTCATCAAGCTCGCGGCAATCCGCTTATGGCTGGGCGTTTATGAGTCCACGTCCTAGTCCGCCGCCAGAGTTTCGAGTGCGGCGATGAATCGCGCGATCCCTTGTTCGACAGAGCCGTCGTTGACCACGTCGATCACATCATCGCCGGCCACGGTAACAGCAGCCGCGCGATCGAGCCGGCTTTCGACGTCCTCACGTGTTTCCCGTCCTCTCTCCTCAAGTCGTGACTTGAGGGCGTCGCGCGGCGCCGAGATCGATACGACACCAACACGCGGAAACCGCTGCCGCGCGTCGTCGATCACGCCCCGCGAGACGTTGACCACCACATGATGCCCGGCCGTCAGGTCGTCGACGATCGATGCCGGCACCCCATAGTCATGCCCATGGGCGGGCCATGACAGGGCAAAGGCGCCGTCTGCGCGCTGGCGCGCAAAGGCCTCAGGCGTCGTACCCTGGTGATCCTCGCCGCCGGCATCCTCGGCTCGCGTAATCACACGCCTTGGGAAGACGAAGCGCGCGCGATCGAGCGTCTGCCTTGCGCCGTCAAGCAACGTGTCCTTGCCGACACCACTCGGTCCCACGACGAGGATGAGAACACCAGGCAAGGGACGTCAGCCGCTCAGTGGGAACCGGTCTACCAAGACAAACGGTGATTGGCGATCCGTCTGAACAAGGAGGCTGACGGCGTCGATGGTCACGGGCGGCTGGCAAATCGGTTGAACGACCGGCGAAAGCGCGTCAATCACGCGATGGCTGTCGGCCGGTTCAAGGAATTCGCTGAGCGTCAGGTGAAAGTGAAATTCGTCCATCACATAAGGGTAGCCCCAGCGGACCAGGAGGTCATCTTGATGACAGGTCAGATCCGACTGGCGGCGGCGCTCCAGATCGGCCGGAGACAAGGGCGCGCGAAAGCGCTCAAACATCTCGACGCACGCCGCGGCAAGGTCGTTGATTTCCGGCGCTTCCGCCGCCGGCACCAGTGCGACAAAGCCGTAGAGGTCGCTGAGCGCAAGTCCCGGCAGGGTTACCGCGGGTCGGCCAGCAACGAAGTTCGCGAGCGCCTGGTGCAGATCGTCCATGGCGTGGTCGCCGGCCAACGTGAACGGCGCCTTGAGCGTTCCGTGAAACCCGTATCGCCGAGGCGATCTCGTGATCACCTTTTGCCACGACGGATCGAGACCATCCACAGAAACTCTCGAAATCTCTTGTTCAGAAGAAACGTCGCGGCCGAGCCATCCAGCCGCGAAGGTCGAGAGGGCCGAGCCCGCGGCCGGCGTATAGTAGATGGCGACCCTCTCGCTCACGTGGATCTGTTCCGCGCCGCGCAGGCTTCCAGGACAGCGACGAAGTGATCGAGTTCAGGCGTCTTGGCATCCGGATCCTTGGCAAGTTCATCCCAGCGTCGCAGCATGACGGCATCCTTGGCATAGGGCGCGTCGATGAAACGCTGCGCCTCGGCCTGCGTAAACGGACCGCCCTGAAGCTCAAGACTGCGCACCGACTGCGGGGAGAGTTTATCCAAGTAGTCCGGTTCAACAGCCGTCAGGTAACGCTTCGCCGCCACATGAAGGCGGATCGGCACCAGCACATCGTCACCAAAGAGCTGACTGATCCAGCGCGCGCCACTCGCCTCATGGCGCAGATCTTGCCCTTCGTCATCGGCGGTCTCGGCATCCGGGTCGATAAGATGGCCGATGTCGTGCAGCAGCGCCGCCGCGACCAGTCCGGGCGCTGCGCCGGAACGTTCCGCCCATGTCGCGCATTGCAGTGCGTGTTGGCGCTGACTTACCGCCTCGCGGCCATAGCGTTGGCCGCCCTCGGCGTCGAGAACCCGTTTGATGTCGTCTATCGTCACCTGTTGCATGCGAACCCTTCTCTATCTGCGTACGCCAGCAAACATATCTCAGACATGTGACAGTACTTCGACGACTTGCCAAAGCTGTCTAATCATATAGACCTTCTGACAGAGAATTGCATCGGAGCAGAGCATGGAGCGCGGCAGCGGTGTCGCCATGTGGCGGCAGATCGAAGACCGCATGAAAGAGGACATCGTCTCCGGCAATTGGAAGCCCGGTGACCGACTACCGACCGAGTCCGAACTGGCGGAACGCTTTGGCGTCAACCGCCACACCCTGCGTCGCGCCTTAAGCGCGTTACGCGACGACGGCTTGGTTCGCATCGAACAGGGGCGCGGCACGTTCGTGCAGGACGATGTGATCGACTACGCGGTGCGGCGCAGAACTCGGTTCTCAGAGAACATCAGCAATCTCGGCCGGCAACCCAGCGGCGAGGTCGTGCGCGCCGAGACGGTTGCGGCTGATACCCAGGCGGCATCCGCGCTTGAGATACGTCGCGGCCAAAAAGTCGTGCTCCTCGAGCTGCTCTCCTTTGTCGACGGCCGGCCGGTCAGCATTGGCGCGCATCAGTTTCCCCAGACCCGCTTTCGCGGCCTGGACAAGACCTATCGGGAGACAGGGTCGATTACGAAGGCGCTGCGCCAATTCGGTGTCGACGACTACTTTCGCAAGCTCTCCAGGGTGTCGGCCCGCCTGCCCGAACCG
Organism: Pseudomonadota bacterium; assembly: GCA_039028155.1. NCBI lineage: Bacteria > Pseudomonadati > Pseudomonadota > Pseudomonadota bacterium. The sequence goes on along the minus strand of JBCCIS010000091.1, from coordinate 8,801 downwards.
GAGGACGCCCACCTGCTCAACATGGCGCGCGCCCAGCCCATTCTCTACACCGAGAGCGTCAACGTGGACCGGGACGGCAAACCCATCGAGTACTGCATCGCCCGCTATGCCGGCCATCGAATGCAGTTGGTGTTCGAGCTCTAGCGTACGTTTCGATCAAGCGACATCACCAGACCGCTCGCCCACCCGACCACCCCGAGGATGCTGCCATGGGCGGCCGGGCGGGGAGCGCGCCGGCACTGTCCCCGTGAAATCGGCAATTGCTTTAGCCTCGGTTGTCCTCGACCGGCCATATCCCTACAAAGAATGGGGGAGTCATAGCCATATCAATGTGTTATCAACGATCCAGAGGCAGACGGGGCAAGCGACGCTATGGCGGCATCGACCGAGAAGTCGATTTTTCATGTCGTGATGATCAAACCGACCCATTACGACGATGACGGCTATCCCATTCAGTGGCTGAGATCGGCGATCCCGTCGAACACGCTGGCGTGTCTTAATGGTCTGTCGCGGGATTGCCAGGACCGCGCGGCACTGGGCGAAAACGTCGACATCCGCCTGCACACCTATGACGAGACCAACAAGCGGGTCAAGCCCCAGCGCATCATCAACATGATCCGGCAGGCCGGCGGCAAAGCGTTGATCGCGCTGGTCGGTGTCCAGTCGAACCAGTTCCCGCGCGCGGTCGATCTGGGCCGCGTATTCCGCGACGCCGGACTGCAGGTCGCAATCGGTGGCTTTCATGTCTCCGGCTGCATGTCGATGCTGCCTGAGATGCCCGACGACATGAAGGAAGCTCAGGCGCTGGGCATTTCGTTTTTTGCTGGCGAGGCCGAGGACGACCGCCTCGGCGATGTCTTCCGTGACGCCTGGAACGACGACCTGAAGCCGCTCTATAACTTCATGAAGGACCTGCCCAACATCCAGGGCGAGCCGACACCCATCCTGCCCGAGCAACACATCCGGCTGACCGCGGGCTCCCATTCCAGCTTCGATCTGGGACGCGGCTGCCCGTTCCAATGCTCGTTCTGTACCATCATCAACGTCCAGGGGCGCAAGAGCCGGTTCCGCAGCGCCGACGACCTGGAGCGTATCATCCGCGACAACTACGAGCAGGGTATCAACCGATTCTTCATCACCGACGACAACTTCGCGCGCAACAAGGATTGGGAAGCGTTCTTTGATCGGCTGATTGAGTTGCGGGAAGGCGAAGGTCTGGACATCAAGTTCATCATCCAGGTCGACACGCTGTGCCACAACATCAAGAACTTCATTGAAAAGGCGACACGCGCCGGCGTGAACCGGGTCTTTATCGGACTGGAGAACATCAACCCCGACAACCTGCTGGCGGCCAAGAAACGCCAGAACAAGATCACCGAGTACCGATCGATGCTGCAGATGTGGCGCGACCACGGCGCGACCACTTACGCGGGCTATATCCTGGGCTTTCCCAGCGACACCAAGGAATCGATCCTGCGCGACATCGAGATCATCAAGCGCGAACTGCCGCTGGATCTGTTGGAGTTCTTCTTCCTGACGCCCTTGCCTGGCTCCGAGGACCATCAAAAACTGTGGCATGCGGGCACGTGGATGGACCCCGATCTCAACAAGTACGATCTTAACCACCGTGTCAGCCATCACCCGAAGATGTCCGACCAGGAGTGGGAAGAGGCCTATCGCGCCGCGTGGGACAGCTATTACAGCATCGAGCACATGGAAACGGTGTTGCGGCGTGCGTCCGCCCACAAGCGCGGTCGACCGGGCAACAAGTTCTTCCTGATGATGTGGTTCTATCTGATGGTGACCTATGAAGGCGTCCATCCTTTGGAGGGCGGTTACTTCCGACTGAAGTTCCGCAAGGATCGGCGCCACGGTCTGCCGAAGGAAAACCCCATCGTTTTCTATCCGCGCTATGTCGGCGAGGTTATCGCCAAGCATTACCAGTTCGCCCGTATCGTCGGACGTCTCTACCCGATCTACCGGCGGATCAAGGCCTCGCCTGATCGCTGGAACTACACCGATCTGGCCCTTACGGAAGCCGTCGACGACGAGTTCGAGACCCTCGACATGTTCAAGAAAACCATGGGCGGCGACAGCGCGGTCGCGCGTAAGCGCCAGCACGACGAAATCCGCGAGAGGACACGCGCCGCCGCGGCGGAATGACGCGATAGACGTTTCGACTGGTCATCGGCGCATATCCGTCGCACGCTTGTTCGCGGTACGACACTGCGGGCCCATGTCCAGGCGGTCATGATGAAACAACAGGATCTCGAGATCCGCCCCCTCGCCTCCGCCATCGGCGCGGAAATTCTGGGTGTCGACCTTGCCGAACCATTGGGCAACGAAGGCTGGGATCAGATCAGCCAGGCGTTTCGCGATCACCTTGTCATTTTTTTTCGCGATCAGGATCTGACACCGGACCAGCACATTGCCCTTGCCCGCCGGTTTGGCGAGTTGGAGCCCTATCCGTTCGTCAACGGGATCGATGGCTACCCCGAGCTGATCGACATCGTGAAAATGCCGAGCGAGGTGCGAAACTTCGGCGCCGGCTGGCATGCCGACATGTCGTTTCGGGAGGAACCGCCTCTAGGTGCCGTGCTCCACGCGATCGAGGTTCCGCCAGTCGGCGGCGATACCATGTTCTGCAACATGTACCTGGCGTACGAGACGCTGTCGGATGGCATGAAACTCTTGGTCGAGACGCTGGCCGGTGTCCACGACTCATTCGAACCGGCAGACCACTCGCAGAACTTCAAGGGCATGAGCCTGATGGGCAAGGAGGGCGCGACGCGCCAGGTGACGCGCCACCCGCTCGTCAAAACGCATCCCGTTACCGGGCGCAAGTCGCTCTTCATCAGCCCAGACTACTGCTTCGCGATTGACGGCATGACGGACAGGGAAAGCCGCATGCTGCTCGACTACCTGGAAGAACATGCGACCCGTCACGAGTTCTGTTGCCGATTCCGGTGGCAGCCCGGATCCATCGCCGTCTGGGACAACCGTTGCGCCATGCATAACGCGCTGAATGACGACCTTGCCGCCCATGCCGGCAGCAAGGGTTTCAAACGGGTCATGCGTCGCGCTACCATTCGCCGTTAGCCATAGGCCCGGCACGAACCATAGGAGACCCCACCATGACAGCCACAGCCGTCAAACTGGACACCGGCCCCGATCCCAAGCGCCAGGCGCGCATCGACCTCGCGGCCGCTTACCAACTGGCCAGCCGCTTTGGTTTTGACGACGGCATCTGGAACCACTTCACGCTGACAGTCCCCGGCGCCCAGGACTTGTTCCTGGTAAAACCGCATGGTCTGTTGATGTCGGAGATAACCGCATCGAACTTGATTGTGGTCGATCGGGAAGGAACGGTCGTCGAGGGTGATGGCCCTGTCGAGACGACAGCGTTCTGCATCCACTCGAAGATCCATGAGCTGATCCCGGAAGCGACCTGCGTGCTGCACGCCCATCCGCCCTATTGCAACTGGCTGGCCGATAGTGATGGCGGCGAGATCGAGATGTTCGATCAGGATTGTCTGCGATTCCTCGATCGCATTGCCTACGACAACGACTATCAGGGTTTTGCGTCCGACACGGTCGAAGGCGAGCGTATGGCGCACGCGTTCAACGGCAAGCCGGTCCTGCTCAGCCGCAGTCACGGCATCACGGTGCTCGGCGATACGGTCGCCGAGGCGTTCGATGACCTCTACTACGTCGAACACGTTTGCCAACGTCAGTACCGGGTCGTCAGTTCAGGCAACGCTCTCGCCCAGATTCCCAAGGCCGTGTTGAACCGCATTCAAAACGAGGTGCATGGCGGCCATCGCGCCCGATCCGCCCACCAGCATTTTGAAGCGTTGAAACGCGTGCTCGAACGTGAAGGCTCGAACTACGCATCGTAACCGCGACCGGTAGCATCAATGCCTGGGGCGTCCGCGATCGATCAGCCATGACCACACCGTTGTGACGGCCCCCCTCGCCAGCGTGTCGCGCGCCGACAATCTGCGTGGCGCGGCCTTTGTCATTGCGGCTGCGGCCGCCTTTGCCACCACGGCAGCGCTGGTGAAGGCGGCCGGCGACAGCGGGATCAGCGCCTTTCAGACCGCTTTCGTGCGCGCCGTCATCGGCCTATTGGTCGTCGGGCCCCTGCTCTATCGCCGGCGCATCGCTCCATGGCGTACGCGCCATTTAAGACTGCATATGACGCGCTCGGTCGCCGGCGGCGGCGCTATCGTCATCGGCTTCTACGCTTTCACCGTGATACCGCTGGCCGACGCCACGGCGATCGGTTTTACCGCGCCACTCTTTGTCACCGTCCTCGCCGTCTTCGTCCTGGGCGAACAGGTGGGCTGGCGGCGTTGGGCGGCGACAGCGGCAGGCTTTATCGGCGTCATCATCGTCGTGCAACCGGGTGGTGCCGGTTTCGATCCCATCGCCTTGATCGTGCTGATCCAGGCCCTGCTCATCGCACTATCGATTGTCATCGTGAAGCGTTTCCCGGCGCGCGAGAGCCAGCTTTCGATGATGTTCTTCACCTTTGTCTCGTCCGGCCTGTTCTCCGCATGGTTCGCCTTGGCGCATTGGGTGATGCCGACCTGGCACCAGGCGGGCCTGATCCTGGGCGTCGCGGCGGCCGGCATTGCCGCCCAGGCCATGGTTCTGCGCGCCTACCGCCTTGGCGAGGCGAGTTTCATTGCGCCACTATCTTATGTGCGCCTGATCTTTGCCGGTGCGCTGGGCGCCATCTGGTTCGCCGAACTGCCCGACGTCTGGGTGTGGGTGGGATCGGCGTTCATCGTTCTCGCGGCTCTCTACACGGCACGGCGCGAAGGTTCGTCCGCGCCACGTCAGGAGAGCAAGGAAAGCTAGCGCCTCTAGCGATCAGGCCAGATCAGGTTGAACGGGCGGTTCGAGATGATGTCCTCGATGATCTCGTCGGGGAAACGCGGCAGTGTCACGTCTTCGCCCCAGTCGTTGATGGCGCGGAACGAGCTAAGCGCTTCCTGCGTTGTCTGCATGGGAAAGTCGGATCCGAACAGGAGCTGGTCCGTCACCTTGTAGTCCAGCGCCAGCATCAGGGCGTTGTAGCACTGCCACTGGCGGTAGTAGCGCGCCGATAGATCGGCGAAGAGCTGCTTGTGTTTGCGCAGCAGCACCACGGTCTCGCCGATCCACGGCTGACCGACATGGGCGATGATCATCGGCAGATCCGGGAACGCCCGTGCGATCTTGTCCAGCAAGATGGGATTGCCGTATTCCAGCATGCTCGCCGCCGGATAGGCCGCCGACTGGTGCCACAACAGCGGAATGGCGAGCCGGTTGGCGACCTCGTAGAGTCGCCACGCCTCCTTCGACCACGGATCGTAGCCGGCATAGACCGGCGAGATCTTAAGACCGCGCAGGCCCAGTTCGATGACGGCGCGCTCCAGCTCCTCCGGCGCGTCGTCGTCATGAGGATCGACGCAGGCAAAGCCGATGGCGCGATCGGGAAAACGGCCGACATAGTCGGCGACGAACTCGTTCGGCACATGAATGCCTAGCTGGTTCCAGCGCAACGTCAACACGACGAACTTGTCGGCCATCGCGGCAACGCCGGCCAGATGGGCGTCTGGATCAGCGGCAATGCTCTTGCCGGTTCGAACGCCCATTTCCTCGCGCTGCTCCGGGCCCAAATGCTCGGGCAGCCACAGGTTTGTGTGCCAATCGATCAGCACGGTATCGCCTCCCCTCCACGCAACGACCAGTCCCTATCCCCTCGTGGCCGTCCCGACTAGTATAGCAATCGCAAAGGGATCGACGAGGCGAAGCGGGTATGAAGTTCCAACTGGTGATGAACATGGAGCGTCTGTCGCCCGATATCGACATGCGGGATGTCGAACGGCACGCGCTGGAGATGGTGCAGATGGCCGACGCGGGCGGTTTTCACATCGCCTGGGCCGCCGAACACCACGCCATCGAATTGCAGATCGCGCCCAATCCGTTTCAGATCCTGACCTGGTGGGCGGCCCACACCTCGCGTATCCGTTTGGGCACCGCGGTTGTTGTCGCACCCTATTGGCACCCGATCCGCGTCGCCGGCGAAGCAGCGATGCTCGACCTCTACAGTGGCGGCCGTCTTGAATTCGGCATTGGCAGCGGCGCCTATCAGCGCGAGTTCGACCGCATGGCGGGCGGCCTCGACCAGAAACTCGGCTACAAGTACATGCACGAGATGCTGCCGGCGGTAAAAGCGCTGTGGCAGGGCGAGTACGCCCATGACGGCGAGTACTGGTCGTTCCCGACCTCGATATCGGTGCCCCAGCCGCTCCAGAAACCCCATCCGCCACTATGGGTCGCCGCACGATCGCCACTGACCTATGAGTGGGGCATCAAGAACGGCTGCAACATCCTGTCATGGGCAATCGCCCGCCCCTTCTCGGAAGTCGAGACGTACAAGGAGCGGTTCGAAACCGTGTTGCGCGACAATCCCGACCTGAATCGCCCGCAGTTCGCAACCATGCGCTATGTCGCTGTGTACGACCGGCCCGATCGCGCGGAAGCACCCATCGAGGCCACCATGAAACAGATGGCGCGGTTCCAGAACCTGTTCAGGAACCTGGGCGGTGTCACCAATGGCTTCGCCGATGAGATCGATATGGAGGCCCTAAATGATCAGGAGGGCGTCGATGTCCAGGCGTTCCGCGACAACCTGATGTTTGGCACACCTGACGAGGTGATCGCGAAACTCAAACCGTATGAGGCGCTGGGTGTCGACCAGTTCACCTATTGCGCCAGCTTCGGGCTTGGCATGAAAGAGCAGAAGCGCTCCCTCGAGCTCTTTATCAGGGAAGTCATGCCTGCGTTTGCAGATACCGATCAGGCAATGAACGCGGCACAGTAACGCTCTCGCAGGCTGACTAGCGAAACACGGCGTCGGGAACGTGCTCGACGATCATATCCAGGAAGTCGTCCGAAATGCTGATGGCGTAGTTGAGATCCACGTCGTCGCGACGTTCGCCAATCTGAATGCCGATGGCGTAGACCTCGTCACCATCTCGGACCAGCAGCGGACCGCCTGAGCTACCGACGTCCGTGTCGATTTCATGGGCAAACAAACGCTGTCGGTTGTTGGGCTCTAGACGCAGCTCGCGTCCCGTGCCCTGTTCAACAATCGGCCCCTCGGCTGCATACTGCCAGGCAAGGCTCAGATCGAACTCAAGGTTTTCGAACTTACCTGTATCAAGAGATGCGGACTCACTGTAGAGCGCTACCGTATGGGGCCCGTAGTATCCGGCCACCGTGACATCGCGCCGGTCTACCGTTCCGCTCGGTGACAGCAGAAACGCATCGACGTCATCGCGCGTCATGCTCCAAATGGGAACGCTGACACCGCAATGCGGCTCGGCGATTTGAACGACCGCGTAATCCGATGCGCGGTTGATCTCTGGGTTCAACGTGTTGACGTGCACATCAGAGATGGCATAGGTCCGGTTTGGGCAACCTTCGATGAACACCCGGTATCGGCTGAGCTCGCTGGCGACGGGTTCACGCGCAATGCCGGTGGCGAGCCAACGGCCGTTGCCGACGAACAAGTGGGCCGCGGTGATGAGATGGCGTCGCCCAACAACGACCGCGCTCGCCAACGAGTTGTCGCCGGCACCAACGTTCGCAACATAGGGAAACAACGACAGGCGGCGCGTGTCCTCACCCACAATGTCTATCGGAATGATTCCGTCAGTGACCTGATGGTCCAGTGTTAACGACGTGATCCCGGGCATCGCAGCGGCCAATGAGCCAACTGCAGCAATCAGAACACCTGCCACGAGCGGCAACAAGCCGCTCCTCCACAATATCTGCCAGTTTGTTGGTCGGGGTTGCCGGTTCATGAAAGGCCTATCGCGAGATCGATTGCCGACACTAGAGCGCGTTAACCTGACTTGATGGAATCGCTCAGCGACCCATCGAAACAGAACCTGCTCTCATGTCCGCGCAACAGTTTTCTCGCAGCACCCGATCGATCGCAAGTCCCTATGCTGCAAACTTGGCGTCGTCTGACATCGACATACTTGGGGGTCGATATCTAGAGGCAATCGCCGGTCGGTGGATCGCGGTATGACCATGATCGATGGCGTTCCGCCTTTCATGATCTGGAATCCGTCACGCCTGGACGCCGAACCACGACAACGCGCGCGATGTCCGCCGGGAGGCGGTCGCGTTACCTGTCGCGCAACAGAAGGATAGCCGTGCTATCTAAGCCAGCGTTCTACTGAAAGTTCGACCGTGTTGTTGCACCGACGCCATTGCGCCAGTTGTGCGACGATCGGCACCGTCCACAGATGCGCTCACCGGCCCATGAACTCTCAAAGCTCGATTCGCACATCAAACAGCGGCGAAGCTTCGGTCGCTCATCGGTCTGGCGCTGGTCCTGTTTCTTACTCATGATAGAACATATTGTGTACACACAGCCCTCAATCAAGCCCCACGCGCCTTCGCGAGCAGCCTAGCGTCACACCAACCGACGTGCCTGAAAGCGGCACCATCGATCCGAAAAGCATCAGAAAACCGACGCGGGACATGAGGTATCTCTTGACCGGCGCAGCCCCAGCTTGGGGCCCAAGCGGGGCCTGATCGGCATAGCGTTCTTGGGTGGCGGCTAGTTTCCGCCGCCGCCGCCGTCACCGCCGCCGCCATCACCGCCGCCGCCATCACCGCCGCCGCCGTCACCGCCGCCGCCGCCGTCACCGCCGCCGCCGCCATCACCGCCGCCGCCGCCATCACCGCCGCCGCCGCCATCACCGCCGCCGCCGCCATCACCGCCGCCGCCG
>JBCCIS010000090.1 GCA_039028155.1 Pseudomonadota bacterium | reverse complement strand
CGTTCGGCCTCGCTGAACATGACACCGGCGTCCTCGTAATAGGAGAAGACAGCGATGATGCGATCGCGATCGCCTTCGACCGGTGTCACCCGGTGCGCGGTGTTCTTGCCCTTGAAGACATTCAGCGTGCCCGGCGCCAGCGGCAAAGTCGTGACCGCCCGATCACGGCCTTCGAGCAGATTAGCCACGCCGTCGTAGTTGGGATCGCTGTCGCTGCGCAGACCCTGGCGGTACTGGAAGTCACCGCCCGCATCGGGCGCTTGTAACAACAGTGTCGTCGTGAACTCCGAACGGTCGAAGTGCCAGTTCAGCGCTTCGCCATCGTGATAGGCCATGACATTGGCGCGCGCGAGCGGATCGGCCATGGTGTAGAGCACGGGCTTTTCCATGACATCGGCCAGGAAAGCGGCAAGCGGCGGCCACTCGTAGATCCGGCACACCATGCTTTCGGGAATCTGATCCGCGCACACCGTGTGATTGACGGTATCGAACTCTGTCAGTGCCGGATGACTGCGTGGCAGGCCATCGACCTCGGGCAGAAAATAGATGTTGTGCCGCCGGCTGTGGGTGAACGCGTAGTCACGCAGATAAGGTGCGACTTCGGCCACGATTCCATCGAGAACGCTCTCGCGGACGAGACCGTCGAGGTTGAACAGGCCGTCGGTATCGAGAGCGCGCCGGCAACGTTCGACAAGCGTCGCATAACCTTCGGACCCCGGCTGGTCCAGGGGATAACGATCAAGGTCGAGAATGTCGTGCATCGGGCAACGCCACCTTCAGAACACCGGTCAGTCGACTAAGGGCGAACACTATCCAAGCCTTTTGCCAATCGTCCAATCATCGCGCCGATGCAGTTTCATTCACGCGATTCATGAAAAACGGACCTCTACCACCACGTGATCGGCGAGTGGGTGATGATCTCATTGCCGTCGTCATGGACAATCAGGTTCTGTTCGTGGGCCGCCGTTCCGACACCGTCGATATGAAGAAAGGCCTCGATACCCAGGACCATGCCGGCATCGATACGGTCTTCCGCCGCCGACATCTTCACGCCGATATAGGGGTGCTCCCAATAGAGGCCGGTGCCGTGACCGTAGAGCGGCCATTGATCGTTCATCTGGCTGCCGCCCTCGGCAAACGTCGCGCTTATCTCATCGCCCAGGCGCGCGACATCGTGCACCAGCACGCCCGGTTTGATGGCGTCGATCACCGCGTCGACGATGGCGATGCAGTTTTCGATCAAGGCGCGTTGGTCGCCGCTGGGTTTGCCGCCTGCGACCGCCGTACGTCCGGGGTCGAGCCAGTAGCCCTGATAGATGATGCTATCGAGCCAGCCGCGCACGAGGTCACCTTGTTTCGGCACGTCGGTCGAACAGCCGGTAAAGGGATTGGTCGCCCAGCGAGAGATCTGCTCTCCATGGGCGACCGGGATCATTTGGCATGTCGCGCCTCGGCGCAGCAGTGTCGCTACGGCGTCAGCGACGGCGTCGGCCTCGCTGGCACCGCCGACCAAGCCGGTCATCAAGGCGTCCAGCGCTTCGGTCGCGATCGCGCCGGCCTCGCGGAAGCGGTCCTGCTCGCGGGCACTCTTGACGCGGCGCGGGCGCTGCACCAGCAGATCGTCCGTCGACCAGGTGACGTCCGGCGCGGTGTCCTGCAGCATCGACCAATAGCGCATGGGCAAGAAGTCACTGCCGGCCAGCACGACATTGCGGGCGCCGCTCTCGGTGAGCCGACGGCCGGCGGCGGCGATCGGATTGCTGCTGCCCTCGACCCGGTCGGTCGCGATCAACTCGCGCCGCGGGTCCGGTTCGTCGATGATCAGTTCGGGTGTCTCGCCCGGGCGCATGATGACAGCGTAGAACGAGCGGGCCGTATTGAGCGGATTATCGACTTCCTGCCCGGAGGCGCAGGAATAGTGGTTGGTCAGATAAAGGACATCGCCGCAGCGGTCATAGCTGCCACCGCCCCTGCCCCAGATCACCGCGGCGTCGTAACCGCCATCGCTGATCGCCTGGTTGACCGCCGCCCAGCGGTTTTCGTACTCGTCGGGCGGAAACAATCCGCTCTCCATGTGCCCCTCCGCGTTTCGATGCGCCAACGCTAGCCGCAGATGGACAACACGCCAAGCGGCCGGGGTCTTGGGATGGCGCCAAAGATGGCTTATCTATCGGGGGGAACACGGACGGAGACGTCATGTCCGACAACGCTTTGAACGACGACTTTTCGGCGCTGGCCGTCATGGACACGGCCACGATGAAATGGCAGGCGAGCCCGAGCCCGTCGGTCTGGCGCAAGCGCCTCGAACTGAGCGGGCCGGCGGAGGCTGGCCGCGTGACCTCGATCGTGCGCTACGACGCCGACAGCGCATTCCACCAGCACCCCCACCCCGATGGCGAGGAGATCTTCGTGCTGGAGGGCGTCTTTTCCGACGAACACGGCGACTACCCGCCCGGCAGTTTCTTGCTGAACCCAGAAGGCTTCCGCCATGCGCCGCGATCGAAAGACGGCTGCGTCCTGTTTGTGAAACTGCGGCAATACCCGGGCCTCGACCGCAACCAGATCAAGGTCGACACGGCGAGCGCGCCCTGGCGTGAAGGTGCCGTCGCGGGCGTCACCGTGCAGGACCTCTACCACGAACCCGATCACCCCGAACGGATCTCCCACGTGCGTATCGAACCGGGTACCAGTGTCCCCGAGCATGTCCATCCGGCCGGTGAGGAGGTCTTCGTGCTGGACGGCGGCTATCGCGATGAGCACGGCACCTATGGCGCCGGCAGTTGGGTGCGCTATCCGGCCGGTAGCCGCCACACTGCGGTGACGGACGGCGGATGTCGGCTCTACGTCAAGTCGGGGCACCTGGGCGATGTCTAGCGCGGGGCTCCGGCACGTCGAGGGGCCAGCCGTTTGGCATGGGCCTGAGATGGCGCAGCGCACCGACTGGCTGGTGGGCTTATCCGACGACCACATCGACGAACTGGAGGCAGCCGCCGGCGGTCTGCTGGCCGACGGACGCACTCTCGAAACCGTCGGCAACGAGGACGTTTCCCTGCCCGAGCTCGACCAGCTTCTGGCCGATGTGACGTCGGACGTTCTCACCGGACGCGGCTTCGTGCTGCTGCGTGGCCTGCCGGTCGACCGCTGGGATCTCGAGACGACGGCGGCGGCGTATTGGATCATCGGCACGCGGTTGGGCCAGCCGGTGTCGCAAAACGCGCGCGGCCACCTGCTGGGTCACGTGCGTGATCTCGGCAACGATCCTGACAGTCCGAAGACACGCATCTACACCACGCGCGCGGCACAAGAGTTTCACACCGACAGTTGCGACATCGTCGGCCTGCTGTGCCTGAAGCCCGCCGCCAAGGGCGGCGCCAGCAGCCTGGCAAGCTCGACCGCGATCTACAACGAGATCGCCGAGAAACGCCCCGACCTCGCCCATGTTTTGATGCAGCACTTCACGGTCGACCGCAAAGGCGAAGTCCCGGACGGCAAGGGCCCGACCTACGACCTGCCGATCTTTCATGACTTCGCCGGCCATATCACAGCGATCTATGCCAGGAGTTTCATCCGCGCCGCGCAATCTAGGCCGGGTGTGACGCGCCTGACGGAGGCCCAGAACGAAGCGATGGACATGGTCGATGCGCTGGCCGCCAGTGACGCCTTCCGGTTCGACATGGACTTTCGCCCCGGCGATATGCAGTTCCTGCACAACCACCAGATCCTGCACGCGCGCACGGCCTATGAAGATCACGCCGACCCCGCGCAAAAGCGCCACCTGCTCCGCCTATGGCTCTCCGCGCGGCCCGGACGGCAACTGCCGCCCGGCTTCGCCGAACGCTACGGACCGCTCGAAGACGGCGCCGTGCGCGGCGGCATCCGCGTGGCCGGTGTCAAACCCGTGGTCTCGCTGACGCCGTAGATCATTTCCCGCTCGCGCAGGGCCGGCGCCAGCCCACTCCCCCTCCCGGCCACCCATGGCAGCATCCTCGGGGTGGCCGGGCGGGGGAGTGGGCCGGTGATGCAAGCTTAACCAGGAGAAAACACCGTTCCCATCGAACTCTGCGGCTATTCACTCCACAATGGCGCGGGCGCGGTTCGCGCGCGATCACGAATCAGGGGGACGGCATGACAGGCAGACTTGACGGCAGGTGCGCGATCGTCACGGGCGCGGGGCGCGGTATCGGCGAAGCGATCGCCAAGGTCTTCGCGCGCGAAGGCGCGGATGTGTTGGTGACCAACCGCCATGTCGGGCGCGGCGAAAAGACGACACGCGACATCGTCAATGCCGGCGGCAGCGCGTCGTTTCTTGAGGTCGACGTCACCGACAGCGCGGCGGTCAAGGCCATGGCGGCCGAAGCCAAGAAACGTTACGGACGCATCGACATCCTGGCCCACAACGCCGGCATCTTCCCGTCGACGGAACTCGTCAAGATGCGCGAGGACCAATGGGATGAGGTGATGGACACCAACCTCACCAGCGCTTACCGCGCGGTCAAGGCGTGCCTGCCGCAGATGATCAAGCAGAACTACGGGCGTGTCGTCATTACCTCGTCGATCACCGGGCCGCGCGTCGGCTTTCCCGGCTGGACCCACTACGGCGCCTCAAAGGCCGGTCTGAACGGCTTCATGCGCTCGGCCGCCCTGGAGGTCGCCAAGAACGGGATCACCGTCAACGGCGTCGAACCCGGCAACATTCGCGTCCGTCCCGCAGATACGGCTGCCGGCCGCGAGCATGAGGAGTCCATGACCCCCGCCATTCCCATGGGCCAGCTGGGCGAACCCGAGGACATCGCCTATGCCGCGCTCTACCTCGCCAGCGACGAAGCCAAGTTCGTCACCGGCCAGACCATCATCGTCGACGGCGGCCAGATCCTGCCGGAAGCGCCGACAGGGATCGCCTGACGCCAGACATCAGAGTCCCGAAAAGTAAGCCCGCGCGGTCGCGGTGAAGGCGGCCAGGACGTCGGCGGAACGGCCGCGGCTGGGGCGCGCCAGGACGATATCGAGTGGTGGCATCGGTTCCTTGATCGGCAGGCAGGCAATCGGCTTGCCGTCATAGGCGATGTCGCTTGCCGGGCGCGCATAGAGCAGCGAGAACCCGAGGCCGTTGGCGACCGCGCTCCTGACAAGTTCGAAGGACTGGGAGCGCAACGCGATCGCCGGCGCCAGGCCGCCGCGGTCCAGGATCGCCGCGAACAGTTCGCGCGTCGCCGGCCAGTCGAGTTGCACGTAGCTTTCGTCGGCAAGCGCCCTCAGGCTGATCCCGTCTTCGTTGGCGAGCGTATGGTCACCCGACAACAGCACATAGGGCTCCAGGCTCGCGACGCGCTCCAGCACCAGACCGCGCCGGTCGAGGTTCATGTCGTAGCACAGCGCCAAGTCGATCGCGTCGTCTGCCAGCGCCGTCGTCAGTTCGTCGCCGCGCCCTTCCGACACCACGCAATCGATGTTGGGATGCTGGCGGCGCATCAGGTGCAGGAGGCCGGGCAGATAGAACGGCGCCAGCGTCTCGTAACAACCGAGCCTGAGTTCGCCTTCCAGGTCGGCGCCCAGTTCGCGCATACGCCGGTCGGCCTCGTCAGCGCGGGCCAGAAGTTGGCGCACGATCAACACGGCCTCGCGCCCGACCGAGGTGAGCTCGGTGCCGCGCGCGTGACGGCGCACCAGAAGCGTAAAACCCAGCATCTGCTCCAGCTTGTCGACGGCGCTGGCGATCGCGGGTTCGGAGATGTTGAGCGCCCGTGCCGCCTGGGCAATGCCGCCATGCTCGGCGACGGCGGAGAAGTAGGTCAGCTGTTTGAGTGTGAAATTGACCATACCTGATATGGTTTATGAGTCGACTAAATGTATTTTATATGACCTAAGCCGGCGCATACAATGGCGGAAAGGCCTATGACGGGAAATCATCATGGAACACGCAGTCGACATGGCGGGCGACGCCTATGCCGCGCTTAGCGCCATTGACGGACAGAGGTTCGACGAGGCGCGCGCCCTGCCGCCGGCGATCTATACGTCGCCCGACTTCGTCAAGCTGGAGGAGGCCCACATCTTCGGGCGCGAATGGGTGTGCGTCGGGCGCGCGGAGTCGCTACCCAAGGCCGGTGACTACCTGACCTTCGAACTGGCCGGCCAGCCGATCATCGTGCTGCGCGACCGCGAAGGCGAGATCCGCGCCTATTCCAACGTCTGCCTGCACCGCATGAGCACGCTGCTGCACGGCAGCGGCAACACGCGCATGATCGTCTGCCCCTATCACGCCTGGAGCTACGGCCTGGACGGCACGCTGAAGAACGCGCCCTACATGGATCAAAGTCCCGGCTTCAGCAAAAAGGGCTGCAAGCTGCCGGACGTGCGCTCGGAGGTTTGGGAAGGCTGGATCTACGTCACCTTGAACCCGGATATCGAACCGGTCGCCACACACCTGGCGAGCCTGAGCGAGAAAGTAACCGGACGCTACCGCATGGGTGACTACGTCGAGACGTTCCGCGAGGAGCATGTCTGGGACACCAACTGGAAGGTGCTCGCCGAGAACTTCATGGAGAGCTATCACCTGTTCGCGCTCCATAAGGCGACGGTCGGACCGTATTCGAAGGTCGAGGAAATGGACTGTCCGGAGGGCGAGCCGACGTTCAACTACCACTGGATCACCAAGGAGTCGGCGCTGGCCATCGGTAACGCCCACCCCGACAATGACTACCTGTCGGGCGAGTGGCGGCGCACGACGGCGCTGATCACGATCTATCCCAGCCACATGATCACGCTGACGCCCGGCTACTTCTGGTATCTCGTGCTGCGGCCAAAGGGCGTCGATCAGGTCGACATTCTTTACGGTGGCGGCCTGGCGCGTCATTTCGTCGACGACGAAAAGGGCCAGACCTACATGGACGAGATGAAGACGCTGCTGGACGAGGTCAACGAGGAAGACCGCACTGGCGTCGAGCGCGTCTATCGCGGGCTCAAGGCGCCGCTCGCCCAGCCCGGCAGGCTGAGCCATTTGGAACGGCCGAATTATGAGTTCGGCCAGTACCTCGCACGGCAGATCTGCGATAACATGCCCTAGGCATGATCGCAGAGTCCCTATGGTGCATAGGCCGTCTGGCCTTGGCCGGCGTGCTGGTGTGCGCCGGGTCCGCCATGGCGTCCGATCAGCAGCCGAGCCTTCCGACGCCGATTGATATCGATAATTTGGCGCCCGTCATCGAGCGCGAGTTCCTGAGCTTTGACGTCAACTATCAGCGCGAAAGGCTTGAGCGTCAGCACCAACTCGACAAGTTGTCGACAGAGCTGTTCGCGGCCGAAGATGCTGGCCTTAACGTTGCATGCTCGCGCCAGATCTTTCTCGAAACGAAATGGCTGATCGAGCACACGGCGGATTGGTCACGAGCCGATCGCCGACTTCAGGACCTCGCTAACAGCCTCGACAACAAGGAACAGGCTTTCGCCACCCAGCAGTCGCCGGACGACGGCAGTTGGGGCTCGTGTTTCGAAGAGTGGTTCATGAAGGTTTCGGCGACAGCCGGCGCGCTGGAGACACTAGCCGGCAAGGGTCAAGCTCCGGAACATCCGGTTACAATCCTGGACCGAATCGCCGAGCCTGATGCGCTAAGCGCCTATCTCTACGGCTTGGTCGTTTCCGATATCGCGTCGACCGGTGTCAATCAGCGCGACGAGCTCGGCTCCATTACCGCATCGCTCGCGACCCTCTTGTTCAAACACGATGTCGCGCCCTATGCCCGTGGGGAGGTCGCGGGGCTTAAGTTCGACGATGCCTATGTCGCGGCCTTTCAGGACTTTATCGATGCCTGGCAAGACCCCGAGACCGGTTACTGGGGCGCGTGGTATCAATCAGGCGGCGCGGTGTTTCGCGCACCGGACCTCAGCCTCTCCTATCACCAGATCGCTTACCATCCACACGACATCGCGCATTTGTCCGACATCATCGAGACGACGCTCAGGATCAAGGACAAACCCTATCCCTATGGCTGGATCGCGTACGGTCAGTTCAACAATCACAACAACTATGACGTCGCACGCATACTCCGTGTCGCATGGCCTTTCGCGAGCGAACAACAGCAACAGGCCATTCGTGATGATCTCACCGCCGCGTTGACGTGGTGTCTGAACGACTCCTTGAATGCCGATGGCTCGTTCAGACAGGTGCCCGATTTCTACAATTCCGTCAGCGCCGACTTCTACTTCGGCATCTCGTTTTTGGATGAGATCGGTTACTGGACAAAGGCGAACCGCTACTGGACCGACGAGGCGTTCCCGAATGCTCAGCAGACCTGCTGCATGATCAAGGCCCGGATCAAGCAGATCGGGCTGAAGAGCGATGTCGCGCAAGCGGCGCTTCAGAAACTGAATGACGGCTGTCCGGCCTGCTGAGGCCGGTTCGTTGATTAGGTCCCGGGGCGCGGTGATCCGGCGCCACCGCGCGCTTGCCAAGACCGACGTCGCATCCCGGGTTCGACCCGGGATGCGTAATCGATGGTTGGAACGTCAGGCCGCCTCTTCGACCGCCTGGCCGTTGATCACGAGACCCAAGGGCGAGGCGGAGATAGCGACGTGGTCGCCGTCCTTGATGTCGCCTTTCAGGATCAGCTCGGCCAGATGGTTCTGCAGCTCGCGCTGGATCACCCGCTTCAAGGGCCGGGCGCCGTAGACGGGGTCGTAGCCCTTTTCGGCGAGCCAGTTGCGCGCCTGATCGTCCAGGTCCAGCGTGATTTTGCGATCGGCCAACAGGTGCATGAGACGCGACAGCTGAATGTCGACGATGGCGCCCATCTGCTCGGGATGCAGCCTGTGGAACAGGATGATCTCGTCGAGCCGGTTCAGGAACTCCGGCCGGAAGTGCATCTTCACCGCGTCCATCACCTGATCGCGCGCGACGTCAACATCCTGGTCGGCCGGCAGGTCGGCCAGGAACTCCGCGCCGATGTTCGACGTCATGATGATCAGCGTGTTCTTGAAGTCGACCGTGTGGCCCTGACCGTCGGTCAGGCGGCCGTCGTCAAGCACCTGAAGCAGCACGTTGAAGACATCCGGATGCGCCTTTTCGATCTCGTCGAACAAGACGACCTGATAGGGCCGGCGCCGGACCGCTTCGGTCAGCACGCCGCCTTCCTCATAGCCGACATAGCCCGGAGGCGCGCCGATCAGACGCGACACCGCGTGCTTTTCCATGAACTCCGACATGTCGATGCGCTGCATCGCCTGCTCGTCGTCGAACAGGAACTCGGCCAAGGCCTTGACCAGCTCGGTCTTGCCGACGCCGGTGGGACCTAAGAACATGAAGCTGCCCATCGGCCGGTTCGGGTCCTGCAGGCCGGCGCGCGAACGGCGCACGGCGTTCGAGACCGCGATCAACGCGTCCTTCTGGCCGATCACGCGGCTGCCCAGGATCGCTTCCATGCCCAGCAGCTTTTCGCGCTCGCCTTCCAGCATCTTGTCGACGGGCACGCCGGTCCAGCGCGAGACGACGCCCGCGATCTGATCCTCGGTGACCTCCTCGTTCAAGATGCGGTGGCTTTCGGCTTCCTCGGCCTTGGCGAGGTTCGCTTCAAGGTCGGGAATGACGCCATAGGCCAGTTCGCCCGCGCGGCTCAAATCGCCCGCGCGCTGCGCCTGCTCCAGTTCGAAGCGCGCCTTGTCGAGCTCTTCCTTGACCGTCTGGGCGGCCGCCAGCTGCTCCTTTTCCTTCTCCCATTCCTGGGTCAGGGCATAGGAGCGGCCTTCGAGGTCAGCCAGTTCCTTATCCAGCTTCTCGAGCCGGTCCTTGGACGCGGCATCGTCTTCCTTCTTGAGCGCCTCGCGCTCGATCTTGAGCTGGATGATGCGCCGGTCGAGCTCATCGATTTCTTCGGGCTTCGAGTCGACCTCCATGCGCAGACGGCTCGCCGCCTCGTCGACCAGATCGATCGCCTTGTCGGGCAGAAATCGATCGGTGATGTAGCGGTTCGAGAGGGTCGCCGCAGACACGATCGCGGAATCGGTGATACGCACGCCGTGATGCAGCTCGTATTTTTCTTTGAGGCCGCGCAGGATCGAGATGGTGTCCTCGACCGTTGGCTCCGGCACGAACACGGACTGGAACCGGCGCGCCAGCGCCGCGTCCTTCTCGATGTGCTTGCGGTACTCGTCCAGCGTCGTCGCACCGACACAGTGCAACATGCCGCGCGCAAGCGCGGGCTTCAGTAGGTTCGATGCATCCATCGACCCTTCGGCAGCGCCGGCGCCGATCAGGGTGTGCAGCTCGTCGATGAAGATAATGAGCTCGCCGGCCGAAGCCTCGATCTCTTCCAAGACCGCCTTCATGCGCTCCTCGAACTCGCCGCGGAACTTGGCGCCGGCGACAAGAGCGCCCAGGTCAAGCGTCAGCAGCGTCTTGTCCTTGAGCGATTCCGGCACATCGCCGTTGACGATGCGCTGCGCAAGGCCCTCGACGATGGCGGTCTTGCCGACGCCGGGCTCACCGATCAGGACGGGATTGTTCTTGGTGCGCCGCGACAGCACCTGCATGGTGCGGCGGATTTCCTCGTCGCGCCCGATGACCGGATCGACATTGCCCTCGCGGGCGGCCTCGGTCAGGTCGCGGGTGTACTTCTTCAGCGCGTCATAACTGTCTTCGGCCGTCGCCGTATCAGCGGTCCGGCCCTTGCGCATATCGGCAATGGCGGTTTCCAGCGTCTGCGGCGTCAACCCGGCGTTCTTCAGAATGCCGGCCGCGGGCGTGCCTTCGGCAAGCGCCAGGGCGAGCAGCAGCCTTTCGGCCGTGACAAAGCTGTCACCGGCCTTTTCGGCAAGCTGCTGGGCGGTATCAAAGACACGCGCCAGTTCCGGCGATAGATGGATCTGGCCTGCGCCTGATCCCTCGACCACCGGCATCTTTTTCAGGGCGGCTTCGGTCTCGGCCAGCGCCATGGCGGGATCGCCGCCGGCGACGCGAATCAGGCCGGCTGCCAGTCCCTGGTCATCGGCCAGCAGCACCTGCAACAGGTGCTCCGGCGTCAGGCGCTGGTGACCACGCGTCAGCGCAAGCGTCTGAGCCGCCTGCACGAAGCCGCGCGCGCGTTCTGTGTATTTCTCGAAGTCCATTCTTCGGAATCCCCTTTGGAGGCGAATTTCTTACCGAAGATATGGTGTTGTATTTATGCCACACAAGGCCCGAAACGCTGATTTGGCCCCAAACAGGGCACAAAACGTCCCGAATCGGGGAAAACGGGTTTCAGGCTGCGGGTTGCGACGCCTCAGGCTTCTTCCGCTTGCGCGTGCGAGCCGGTTTCGCTTCCGTAGCCTCGGCTTCCGCCGCCGCCTCGGTGGCCTCGGCGGGCTTTCCAGCGGCCTCGGCCGCCTCTGCGGCCTGCTCGGCTTCGGCCGGCTCGGTAGCGCCGTTTCCGGTGCGCTCGACAACCGCTTCGCTCTGCGGCTCTTCCTGACGTTCCCGCTCCGCACGCTCACGCGCGGCTTCAGCCGCCTTTTCGTTGTTGGCGTTGACGATGCGCGTGTAGTGCTCGGCATGCTGCAGATAGTTTTCCGCAGCCACTCTGTCGCCCGTCGACGACGCGTCACGCGCCAGGGCGGCATACTTTTCGGCGACCTGAGCGGCAGAGCCGCGCACTTTCACATCAGGGCCGTTGCTGTCGAAGGACTGGTTTCGGTTACCGCCGCCACCACCACGTCGTGAATGGTTACGGTTGTTACGGGCTCGCTTGCCCGACCCTCCTGGTCTCATGCTTTTTTCACTCTCGCACGGTCAGTGATGAAACGCTGCGTCAAACAAACGACATCCATAACGGAGGAAACACTCCGCTTTGCTAGTCTTTCGTCGCTGATGCAGTCAGATACCGACGCAGGGTGGCGATCACCGCTTGCTCATCAACCAAAGCCCCTAGGCTTGGTTCCGCCGGTCTGTGCGAGGAGGACGGTAGCCAACCAGCGCACGCTTTCCAAGCAGTTTTTTTCGTCCTGTCCCCAGTCCGTTAACCTTTTAGAATCACGCACCTCTCCCGGCCTTCGAGGTCCGGCCGCCGTTCCACGACACTTAGCCCGCCTTGGTTCGCGAGCGTCGCGATGGCGTCGGCTTGGCCGGGCCCGTGTTCCAGTACCGCGATGCCCTCGTCGGCCAGAATCGGCTTCAGTTGCGCCACGATTCGACGATAGGCGTCCAGTCCATCGGCCCCACCGTCCAGCGCGCCGCATGGCTCCCACGTCGCCACTTCCGGCTCGAGATCCGCGAGCGTTGCGGTTTCGATATAGGGCGGGTTGGACACCACGACATCGAAAGGACCGGTCATCCCGTCTGCCCAGTCGCCCGATTGAAAGGCCGCGCGATCACCCAGTGACAGACGCGCGGCGTTGTTGCGCGCCAGGGCCAGCGCGTCATCGCTGGCATCGACGCCCAGACCGGTGCTGGCCGGCAGTTCGTGAAGCAGCGCCAGAAGCAAACAGCCGGTACCGCTGCCCAGGTCGAGCAGACGCATCGGCGCGGAACGATCGGCGACATGATCGAGAACCGACTCGATCAGCGTTTCGCTCTCGGGCCGCGGACTCAATACGGCGCGGCTGACACAGAAGTTCAAACTCCAAAACTCTCTCGTGCCGACAATCTGCGAGACCGGCTCACGTGCCTCTCGTCGTGCGATCAGTGTTGCGAACGCGCTAGCATCGCGCTCACCAAGCAAGTCGTCGCGATGACCGATCGCGCGCACTTGATCGGT
>JBCCIS010000089.1 GCA_039028155.1 Pseudomonadota bacterium | reverse complement strand
GCCCGCGCCCAGCATGACGACAAGCACGTAGCCCAGCGGATGGAAGTGGGTGAAGGTCGCCGGCATGTCGGTCAGGAGCCGGCGCAGGTTGTCGGGCGACAACAGGCTGGTCGCGTCAACCGGCTGGTCGGTGATCGGGTGCTCGGCCGACAGGCCGGCGAGCGAGGCGATCACGCTGACCACGACCAAGATCGCGATCAGCCAGACAAAGATGAAGACCGGATCGGGTAGGCGATTGCCAATCCGCTCGATGGCGGCTAGCACGCCCCTGCGCTCAACAGTGTCTGTGGTCATCCCCGGATCCGTTACCTCGGGGTTCTACGTCGGGAGGTGACGGTCGATGATCGACGTGGTGAACAACGTCCTAGCGATTGCCGCGCGCGGCCTTGGCTGCCGCCTCCAGGCCGACCGGGTACTCGGCAACCTTGAAGCCGGCGGTGGCCAGAATTTCGATCAGAAGACGATCGCGCAATTCGTCCATGCGGTCTTCGACCAGGCCGGAGAGCCTGAGGTCAGCGAAGCCGTGAAGCCGCGACCAGATCATCAACGCCATGCGCTCGGCGTCGAAGCGGCCAACGCTTGGGCGGTTGAGTTCGCGCTCCTCGGCGGCACGCTGGATGATGACGGCCGGACGGCGCAGCAGCGCCTCGTCGGCAAGCTGCATGCGGCCCGCGGTGTGCTGGGTCTCGTTCAGGGCAAAGAGCGAGCGGTAGATTTCCGGGCGGCGGTTGGCAAAGTTCAGATAGGCCGCGCAGCGGCGCGCCAGGCGCGCGGCCCAGCTTCTGGCGGTCAGGCTGGGCAGGCCCTCGGCGGCCAAATCGTCCTCGACATCCCCCAAGAGATGACCGAGCTCGGCCACATGGCGACCGCGGATTTCCGCGCCAATGGCATCGACACCGCCGGGAAAATACCGGTAGATCGCGCCGGGAGCGCATTCCAGTTGTTTGCACAGCGTTCTCACCGTCCAGTCGGTCGATCCGGTGTCACGGATCAACTGCTCTGCGGTGGCGACGATGCGTTCGGTTGAAAGACCCATGCGCGACACGTCCTGGTGCTCCCTCGAGATCGGATGGCTTGAAACCCGCCTTTTGTTTGGCAAAATTGTGGGTGAATCGTGTTCACCTTGCAAGCGGGCTCGCCTCCGGCTCGGGCGATTTTGTATAAGTGCTTGAAACTAAAGTATAAGATTCTTCTACTACTTTAGAGGTACTCCAAACGTGTCCATCCACAGAGGTCTTGGAGTCACCAAACAGTCATTCAGACGATTCGTTTTGGTGCTCTGTGTCCTTGTTTTGTTCATAAACGTTAACGGTACTGCCCGCGCCGAATCGTTACTTGTCTTTGCTGCCGCCAGCATGAGCGATGCCATGCAGGACTTGGCCGAGAGCTTTGAGGCTGAGACAGGTACTGAGGTAGTTCTTTCGCTGGCCGCGAGTTCTGTTCTGGCCAAGCAAATCGAGCACGGAGCGCCGGCCGGCATATTTATTTCTGCCAACCCGGCCTGGATGGACTATCTGGATGCCCAAGACCTGATCGTTTCCGATAGCCGGCGCGATATCGCCGCGAATCGGCTGGCGCTGATCACGCCGGCGCAAAGCAACGCGACCGTCGATCTCGCCATCCCGGACACCCTTGTCGCGGCGCTCGGACCAGACGGCCGGTTGGCGGTTGGTGACCCCGCTCATGTGCCCGCCGGCGACTACGCGCGCCAAGCTCTTGAAGCGCTTGTGCTTTGGGATGTGCTCGAGCCCCGCCTGGCGCGCGCGGCGAATGTTCGCGCCGCGTTGGCCTTGGTCGAGCGCGGAGAAAGCCCATTGGGAATAGCCTACGCGACAGATACCGCCGTCAGCGAGCGTGTGAAGATCGTGGCGATCTTTCCGCGCGCAAGCCACACGCCAATCGTTTACCCCGGCGCTCTAATCACGGCAGGTGACCAGCCGGCGGCGCAGGCATTCCTCGACTTTATTGTTTCGCCGAAAGGTGCTGCGATACTCGCCGAGCACGGCTTCTTACCGCCCTGAGCCCGGGTGGTCAGATGGGCGTTGCCGGCGCCAGGTCGTTAAGGCGCCTTTCGATCGCCTCACTACGCGGTAACGCCGGCATGGCGCCCGGCTCAAGGCAGGTCAGAGCACCCGCGACGCTCGCGCGGCGCAGCGCCGCCGGCAGGTCGGCGCCGCCATCCAAAGCCGCCGCCAAGACGCCGCAGAACGCATCACCGGCACCTGTCGTGTCGCGCGGCGTGATGACTGGCGCGCCCACACGCCATCCGCCATCCGGCGTGATCGCCACGGCGCCGTCACCGCCCAGCGTCACGATCGTCGTGAGCCCATGGGTGGCGGCAAGCGACCGGGCAACGTCGACGGGCTCGGTCGCGGCGATACCGAGCTGGTCGCCGATCTGGCGCGCCTCGATCTCGTTGGCGATCAGGATGTCCAGCGTCTCCGGCATGATCGGACCGGCGGGCGCGGCGTTGAGGATGACCCGCTTGCCCGCGCCGTGCGCGCGTTGTGCCAGGGCAAAGACCTCGCGCAACGGAACCTCCAAGGTCAGTAGAACGCTGGACGCGGCATGCAGCAGATCGTCATTGACCATGTCCTCGGCCGTCGCACCGTTCGCGCCAAAGCAGGCGATAATCTGGTTCTCGCCGTTGTCGGCCACCGCGACCACGGCGACGCCGCTGGGCATGTCGACGGCGGTGATGAACCGGCTGTCGACGCCTTCGGCCGATACGATTTCCAAGAGCTCGTCGCCATAGGCGTCGCGCCCGACGCATCCAACCAGTGTCACGTCACCACCGGCCCGCGCTGCGGCGACCGCCTGGTTCGCGCTCTTGCCGCCAGGGGCCGTCGCGTAGCTCGGCGTCAACACGGTTTCGCCCGGTTCGGGCAAGGTGGGTACGGGGATCAACAGATCCATGTTGAGCGAACCGAAGGCGATGATCATGGTCGTGTTCCCGTCAAAAAAAGCGGCGGATCCCTATCAGGACCCGCCGCCTAATCTACGTCACCCGCCGCCCACTTGGTACGGGGCGCGGAGACCAGTCAGCAGTCGAGTGTCGTGTCGCGCTCCCACTGGGTCAGGTGGTGGGTGTAATGGTTCCAGTCGGCCATCTTCAGTTTGATGTAGGCGTCAATGGTCTCATCACCCAGCGCACCGCGCAGCATCTTCGACTTGTCGGTCAGGCGAAGCGCATCCAAGAGGTTCAGCGGCAGTTGCTTGACCTTAAGCTTGCGCAGCTCCTCGGCGCGTCGCGTCTGGTACATGTTGTTGTCGAGGCGCTTGCCCGGATCGGTCTTGTTGGCGATGCCGTTAAGGCCCGCCGCAAGCAGTCCGGCCTGACACAGATAGGGGTTGGTCGAGCCGTCCATGATGCGGAACTCGAACCGGCCGGGATCGGGGATGCGCACCATGTGCGTCCTGTTGTTGCCGGTATAGCTGATCGTGTTGGGCGCCCATGTTGCACCGGACGTTGTGACCGGCGCGTTGATGCGCTTGTAGCTGTTCACGGTCGGATTGAAGATCGAGCACAGCTGGTCAGCATGGGCCAGAACACCGCCCAGGAAGTTATAGCCAAGCGCGGAGATGCCGAGCTCGCCACGCTGTGCGTGGAACAGGTTCTTCTTGCCCGTCTTGTCCCACAGGCTGGCATGGGTGTGACAACCGTTGCCGGTCAGATGCACGAACGGCTTCGGCATGAACGTCGCGCGCAGGCCGTGTTTTTCGGCGATCGACTTCACCATGAACTTGAAGAAGACATGGCGGTCGGCCGTGACCATGACGTCGTCATAATCCCAGTTCATTTCGAACTGGCCGTTGGCGTCCTCGTGGTCGTTTTGGTAGGGGCCCCAGCCCAGCTCCAGCATGGCGTCGCAGATTTCGCTGACGACGTCATAGCGGCGCATCAACGCCTGCTGGTCGTAGCAGGGTTTGGCCATGGTGTCGGCGGGATCGGAGATGTCGGAGCCGTCGGCGCTGATCAGATGATACTCGCACTCGACGCCGGTCTTCAGCCGGTAACCCTTCTTGGCCGCTGCGTCGATCTGGCGCTGCAGCACGTTGCGCGGACCGTGATCCACCGACTTGCCATCCATCTGAATGTTCGCGGCCAGCCAGCCGACTTCCTTCTTCCAGGGCAGCTGGATCAGGCTGGAGACGTCGGGCACCGCGAACATGTCGCTGTCGGCCGGTGACATATCGAGGTTGGTGGCGAAACCGGCAAAGCCCGCGCCATCGGCGACCATACCGTCGATTGCCTGGGTCGGAACCAGCTTCGATCGCGAGACACCGAACAGATCGGTGAAGCTGATCAGAAAGTACTTGATGCCTTTCGCCTTCGCGACCTGCGAAAGTTTTTTCTGCGCGGCGGTTGCCATGGTTACCCCCCCCATTGTGGACATACGGTTTTGGTTTGTGCCGGAAACTTAACGTGCCGCGGTGTTCGCCCGCCAGTGTCAGGTTCGTCCGGGAATCCAGTTCGTGCCGGCCAGCGGAATGCCGGCCATGGCCGCGGCCTCGACGGTCAGTGCAACCATGTCTTCGGGCTCCAGGCTGTTGACGTGGTTCTTGCCGCAGGCGCGCGCCAGCGTTTGCGCCTCCAATGTCATCACGCCCAGGTAGTTCGCCAGGCGACGACCGGCGCGCTCGGGGTCGAGACGTTTCGCCAGTTCCGGATCCTGCGTGCTGATGCCCGCGGGGTCGCGCCCTTCGTGCCAGTCGTCGTAAGCGCCAGCGGTCGAGCCCAGCTTGCGGTACTCATCCTCCCAGTGCGGATCGTTGTCGCCCAGGGCGACGAGCGCCGCCGTGCCGATTGAAACCGCATCAGCGCCCAGCGCCAACGCCTTGGCGACATCCGCGCCGTTGCGGATACCGCCGGAAACGATGAGCTGCACCTTCCTGTGCATGTCCAGATCCATCAGCGCCTGAACCGCGGGCCGGATACAGGCGAGCGTCGGCTGGCCGACATGCTCGATGAACACCTCCTGGGTCGCCGCCGTGCCGCCCTGCATGCCGTCGACCACGACGACGTCGGCGCCGGCCTTGACCGCGAGCGCGGTATCAAAATAGGGACGCGCACCGCCGATCTTGATGTAGATCGGCTTTTCCCAGTTTGTCAGTTCGCGCAGTTCGTGGACCTTGATCTCCAGGTCGTCCGGTCCGGTCCAGTCGGGGTGACGGCAGGCCGAGCGTTGGTCGATACCCTTGGGCAGGCTTCGCATCTGCGCGACGCGGTCGGAAATCTTCTGGCCCAGCAGCATACCGCCGCCGCCGGGCTTGGCGCCCTGGCCGACCACGACCTCGATGGCGTCGGCCTTGCGCAGGTCGTCCGGGTTCATGCCATAGCGCGACGGCAGGTACTGATAGACCAGTTGCTTCGAATGGCCGCGTTCTTCCGGCGTCATGCCGCCGTCGCCTGTCGTCGTCGACGTGCCCGCCGCGTTGGCGCCGCGCCCCAGCGCTTCCTTTGCCTGGCCGGAGAGCGAGCCGAAGCTCATGCCGGCAATGGTGATCGGGATCTTCAGCTCCAGCGGTTTCTTCGCGAACCGGGTACCCAACACCACGTCGGTGTCGCAGCGCTCGCGGTAACCCTCCAGCGGGTAGCGCGACATCGAGGCGCCCAGAAAGAGCAGGTCGTCGAAATGCGGCAGGTGGCGTTTCGAACCGCCGCCGCGAATGTCGTAGATGCCGGTGCTTGCCGCGCGACGGATTTCCGAGAGCGTGTAGTCGTCGAAGGTGGCTGATTTGCGCGGTGTCGTGTTGGGGATGTCAGTGTCCACAATGGGCCTCAATACGAGTCTGCATGATCGACGTTGAAATTGTAGAGCTTGCGGGCCGAGCCGTAGCGGCGGAACGTCGCGGGATCGGCATCGATCCCGGCGCGCGCCAAAAGGTCGGCCAGTGTTTCCAGGTGTTCAGGGCGCATCTCTTTCTCGATGCAGTCGGTGCCCAGGCTTTCGACGCTGCCGCGCACGAAGAGCTTGGCCTCGTAGATTGAATCGCCCAGCGCCTCGCCGGCATCGCCGCAGATCACCAGGTTGCCGAGCTGCGCCATGAACGCCGACATGTGGCCGACGGAGCCGCCGACCACGATGTCGATTCCCTTCATCGAGATGCCGCAACGCGAGGAGGCGTCGCCCTCGATCACGAGCAGGCCGCCATGGCCGGTCGCGCCGGCTGACTGGCTGGCATTGCCTTTCACGCGCACCAGGCCGGACATCATGTTCTCGCCGACGCCAACGCCGGCGTGGCCGTGCACCGTGATCTCGGCCTCCTTGTTCATGCCGCCGCAATAGAAACCGACATGGCCCTTGATCTGCACGTCAAGCGGCGCCTGCAGGCCGCAGGCGATGGCGTGCGTGCCCATCGGATTGGTGATCAGCCAGTGGCGCTCGTTGGTCTCGGCGGTCAGCCCGTTGAGCTTGCTGTTGACGGCGCGAAGGCCGAGCTCGTCCAGATCTAACTCGGTGATATCGCCGGTCGCCGCGGCTTTCTCCAACGTTTCGGTCATCGCCGACCCCGTTCAGTGCGTTGCCTGGGCGTCAACGCCCCAGGTGTAGATGGTTTGCGGCTTGGGCTCCCAGATGGTCGCGGTATCGGAGCCCGGCAGCGGCGCGATCGAGCGGAACTCGCTCGCCATCGCGACCCAGTCGTCGGTCTCGGCCAGCACCGCGTGTTTGCAGGCGATGGGATCGCGCAGCACGGCGAAACCGCCGCGGGTACCCAGACAGAAGGTGTAGAAACCATCGAGATCCTTCAGGCCGGCTTCGAGCGCCTCATTCAGCGTCGCGCCTTCGCTCATGCGGTAGGCGAAGTAGCGCGCGGCGACCTCTGTGTCGTTGTCGGTCTCGAACTCCATGCCGCGCTGCTCGAGCCATTCGCGCATGCGGTTGGGGCTGGCCAGTGACCCGTTGTGGACCAGGCAGATATCGGAGGCGGCGGTGAACGGATGGCTGTGTTCGGTGGTGACCAAGCTTTCCGTCGCCATCCGGGTATGGCCGATACCGTGGGTGCCGGTCATGGCGCGCACGCCGAACTTGTCGGCGACATCGGCCGGCTTGCCCATGTCCTTATAGACTTCCATGGTGCGGCCATAACCCATGACGCGCACCTCCGGGTGGGTCTCCTTGATCCAGGCACGCGCGGCCGCTTCGTCGCCGCCGAAAACGGTTACGACCGCGTGGTTGTTTTTGATGTCGACGTCGGTCTCGACCTCCAACGCTTCGGCAATGCCGCCGCCGAGCTGGCGCCAGGCATAGTCCATGTCGGGATGGAACAGGGTCAGCTTCGCCGCGTCGTCGTCGCGATCATGGTGATAGATGGCGATGCCCGCGCTGTCGGGTCCGCGCTCGGTCATGCCAATCAGCATGGTGGTCAGGTGGTCGCCCAGTTTCGACGACAACTCGGGATTCTTGATGAATAGACCGACAATTCCGCACATGACGGGTGCTCTCCGGCGACAATGAAGGTGTCGTCGGAACGTAGGGAGTTTTGCCGACCGAATCAATGGGGGTTAATTCAGTTTCCTCACAGGAAACAGAGACTTAGCCCTTCCTGGCGCGCCTCAGACCGGCCTTTCGCCCTCGATAATGACCCGGCGCATGACCCGGCGCTGACCGGGATAATCGTTGTGGGCGTAATGCATGGCGCAGCGGTTGTCCCACATGGTCAGCGTGCCTGCCTGCCAGTGAACCCGGCAGGTGAACTCCGGCAGAATGGCGTGGGCCCATAGATAACGCAGTAGCGGCAGGCTCTCCTCCTGGGTCATGCCGGCGAAGCGCGCGGCATAGGAATCGCAGACGTAAAGCGCCTTGCGCCCAGTCTCCGGATGGGTGCGGGCGACCGGATGCTCGAACTCGTCGTCTTGTTTGGCGTTGCCGCCGATGCCGGTAGGGGTCGATGTCTGGGCCTTGAACGCCGTCTGGCCGACCGCTGAGTCCGCGCCATAGGAAAGCGCCGTCGAGTGCATCGCCGTCATCGGCTCAAGCAAACGGCGCATGCCGTCCGACAGGGTCTGCCAAGCGAGATACTGGTTGGCGAACGAGGTGTCGCCGCCGGTCTCCGGCGCCACCACGCAATAGGTCATCGTGATTTTCGGCGGTCGCTCGAAGTTGGGCGAGTCGGTATGCCAGGAGCCGCCGAAGTTGAAGACATCGTCGGGTTCGGAGATCAGCTCGGTCACCTCCGGATGCTCGGCCATCACCTTGGCGAACGGGTAGTCCATCAGTGGACCGAATCGCTGAGCAAAGGCGACTTGTGCTGCCGGCTCCAGATCCTGATCTGGGAATGTCAGGACCAGATGATCGGCTAGTGCGCGTTCAACCTCGGTGAAACCGGCCTCGTCCAGATTGGTCAGGTCGACGCCTTCGACCCGCGCGCCCAAGGCGCCGGAAAGTGGCGTCACGGAGATCTGATCGTAGCTTCCGGGTTGTTGCTGCGGGGCGTGCAGCGCGGCGCGCTGCATCTCATAGGTCTGCTGGTAACCGGGCATGGTGATCCTCCCGAAAACCCCATCCACGAATGCTGATCCGGCAGGGCCGGCTTGTCATGCGGTTTCGTTCATGACGATCTTCACGAAAGCTGAACAACTGTCCAGCTTTTGTTGCGCCCAAGGTTCAGCGGCTCAATCAACCAGACAGCATCAGTCCACCCGCGTCGACGCCGACGTGCGGGTCTGACAAAGTGTCGATTGGTTGTGCTCAAGGCTCACAGGAGGCATCGCGTGAGACGGTTCCCTTCCAGGTTCGCCCCAACGGGTTTGGTCGCTCTGGCGCTCTGTCTTGCCGCCACGGCCTGCGACGCCGATTCCGATGACGCCGCTTATCTAGGCACCTGGGACCCGGTCATGTTGACACCCCAGGGTGAGGTGACCGTCATTGCGAACGGCGGTATCAGCTTCCGCGAAGACCAGGTCTGTTTCGTCCGCTTCAGCGAGGAGTGTTACGACGCAAGCTATGCTCCGCTGGGCGACACCATCGCCGTCAACATGAACGCCGACCCCACCTATTACCTGCTCCATACGCCTTTCGACGGCTATCTCGTCGTGCGTGAGATGAGCGACCGACCCATCCTCTACATCCGTCGCGAGGAGTAACGCGCCAAACGCGCTTACGCCCCTTCGCGCGAGTAGACGATCACCGAGAGGAAACGGACCGGGAGGTCGTGCAGGGTCTCCGGCCCGTGCGGCGCGTCGGCGTCGAAGAACAGGCTGTCGCCGGGTTCCATGGTGAAGCGCTGGCCGCCGTGGTGATAGTCCATCCGTCCGTCGACCAGGAACAGGAACTCCTGACCGTCGTGTTGGAACAGAGGAAAGACATCGGAGTCATGGCTGAGCGTGATCATGTAGGGCTCGACGGCCACAGCCTTGTTTACCGAATGTCCGAGCAGCGCGTATTGGTGGCCGGCGCGCGTGCCGCGCCGCTCTATCTTCAGCCCGTCACCGGCCTTGACGAAGGTCGCGTCGTGCTGTTCGTCAAAGCGTTGAAACAGCGATGTGAACGGCACGTTCAGCGCGCGGGAAAGTGATTTGAGTGTGGTGAGCGACGGCGAGGTCAGGCCATTCTCGATCTTCGACAACATGCCGGTGCTCAAGCCCGCGAGGGACGCCAGCTCGTTGACGGTCATGCCCAGCTTCTTGCGAAGCGATCGTACCTGATGGCCGATCGCGGCCTCCAGGTTCCGTTCGTCAGGAAGCGATCCGTGGGGATCCTGGATGAGTTCGTTGGTTACCTTGTTCATGACCATCTCCGGCGCCGCTGGAAGAGTGTGGCTTCCCCGACTTTCCTACGCGGAAATTGGCCATCGGATCAATTGAGGTCACGAATTTGATCGGATTTGTCACCCGACAAGGCGATCACGCCGATTGAGTAAGGCTCCGCAAAGAGGTCAAGCCGACAGGCCGGCCGTCGAATTCGGCCATGGCGTCGGTCAGACATTCCCACATGTAAACAGCCGAGGCGGAATCGGCGACCATCAACAAGCAGTAGGTGGCGCCGAGATCGTGGCGAACCAGGATCGCGTTCATCCGCGCGACGCTGGTCTGGGCGATGGCGCCGTCGACAAAACGTTGGGGCCTGAGATCGATGCCGCACATCTTGGCCATCATCTCCGGAATGTGACGGCCGCTGAGCGCCAGGCAGAAGTTGGTGTCGGCGCGGGGTACCGGAAAACACACGGCATCGGCCATCGACCAGACACCGGCCAACTGGTCGATGGTGTCGCTGGCGCCGTTAAGGCCCCCAAGCATCAAGAGTTCGCCGGCAGAAAGCCGACAGGCGAGCGAGCCGTCGGCCTGGACCGTCGCGGTGTTCGGCTCACCCAGACTGATGCCCTGGGCCGTAACCCAGGTCGCCATGTCCCAGCCCTTGTAGCCGGCGCGCGGCAAGGCGCTCAGGTCGGCGATGCCCAGATTGCCGGCGGCGCTTGCCTCGCCCGCGTCGCCGAAGGACATCGCGCAGGCGAACCCGTTGACCTCCTCGTACTGGGCGCCGAGCGAGTCGAGCACGCGATAGAGGTTGGAGCGTCGGACCAGGTCGGTCGGTTTGAGCGCGGCATCGGCCATGACCTAAAGCTCCTGGCGCTGGTTGTCGGGATCATAGAACGGCAGAGGCACGACCGTGCAGTCGACCATGCGCCCGCCTTCGACGCGGACCTGGAAACCGCTGCCGGGTTCGGCCTTTGCCAACGGCACGTAGGCCAACCCGATCGGTTTATCCAGGCTGGGCGACCAGCTGCACGAGGTCACGCGCCCGGCGATGTCGCCGTCCTGAATCACCAGGTGGCATTCCTTGGGTAGCGGTGCCGTGTGATCAGGGATTTCGAAGCCGACCAGCTTGCGTTCGAGATGCTTGCGCTGGATGTCGATCGAACGTTTGCCGACGAAGAACGGGCGCTTCTTGGCCAGCACCCATTCCATGTCCGCTTCCAGCGGATTGGTCAGGCCGTCGGTGTCCTGACTGACGATGATGTGGCCCTTCTCCAGACGCAGCAGTCGCTGACACTCAACACCGAACGGTTTGATGCCGTGCTCGGCACCGGCCTCCATCAGAGCGTCCCACAGCGCCTCGCCGGAATGGGCGGGGGCGTGGATCTCGTAACCAAGCTCGCCGACGAAGCCGACGCGCAACAGGCGCACGGGGATGCCGGAAACGACGGTTTGGCGCACGCCCATATAGGGGAAACCTTCGGCCGAGAGATCCTCGTCGGTCAGCTTCTGTAGGACATCGCGCGACTTGGGACCGGCGATGTTGACGCCGCAGAAGGCGCCGGTGACGTTGGTGACATCGACCTTCAAGCGCCACTGGGCGTTCCAGAACAGCATCTCGCGATAGACGCCGTCGACGCCGGACGTGGTCGCGGTGACATAGAAGTGGTTGTCGTCGAAGCGGCAGGCGACACCGTCATCGGTGATGACGCCGGTCATGTCGGTCATCAAGAGATAACGCGCGCGGCCAAGCTGCTGCTTTTTGTAGGCCCAGGTGTACATGCGCTCCAGCATCTCGGCGGCATCGGGGCCGCGGATCTCTAGACCGCCAAGGGTCGAGACGTCGATCAGGCCGACATTCTCGCGCACGTTTTTGGCCTCCGCGCGGATCGCTGCCTCGCGATCGCTGCCGGCGTTGTAGACCTCCGGCCGATACCAAAGACCCGCCAGCATCATCTTGGCGCCTGCTTCGCCGTGCCGGTGATGCATGGCGGTGAGGCGCGCGGGCTCGAAGCTGCGGCCTGCCAGGACGCCGATCTTCTCCGCCGTATAGGGCGGACGCTGGGTTGTCATGCCGGCTTCGTTGACGCTGACCTCGTTCGCCTTGGCGTTCAGGCGAATGGCGTTCAGCCAGGAGTGTCGGCCCTGGCTCGGCCCCATGCCGCAGGTCGAGAACCGCTTCATCAGTTCGATGTGCGCGTACCCTTCGGCGACGGCGTTGTTCAGATCGTGCACCTGCAGGTCCTCATCGAAGTCGACGAAGTCCTTGCCCTTGGGGTGCTCGAAGATGGGCCACACATGGTTCTGGCCGGTCTCACCGCGATCGTTCCTGACCGTCGGGCGCGTGCCGCCGACGAAACCTGCGTCCTGCACTGCCGCCCATCCGGCGGCGCGGCCTTCGTCGATCACGGTCTCCAGCAGGAAGCATGAATTGACCGATCCGGCCGCGTGCATGGTCGCCGGCAGTTCGGTGACGTGGAACATCGCCGTCTTGTCGTCATAGGGCGTTTTGCCGCCGGCATGCCAGATCAGGTTGGCGGCGGGCTGCCAGCCGATCGAGCTGATGATGGTGTCGCAATCAAAGACGTCGCGCCGCTCGGCCACGGTGCCCTGGCCGGTGATGCGCCCGATGCGCGCGGCCTCGATGCCGTTCAGATGCGGTTTGGCCTCGGCCTCGTAAACCGTCGCGCCGCCGATGATGGGCACGCCGTGATCGGCCACCGCGCTTGCCAGTTCGGACTCGTTGCGTGTTTCGTTGAGGTCGGCGATGCCGGCAACCTCGATACCGGCGTCGAGCAGGTCGAGCGCGGTGGCATAGCCGTCGTTGTTGGCGGTCGCGATCACCGCGCGCTCGCCGGGTTTGACGCCATAACGGTTCAGCAGGCGCTGCGCGGCGGAGCCGTACATGACGCCGGGCAGGTCGTTGTTGCGGAACACCAGCGGCTGTTCATAGCTGCCGGTCGCGACGACCACCGCCTTGGCGCGCAGCTTGAAGAGCCGGTTGCCCTGCATCACGGGAATGAAGTTGTCGGTGTACCAGCCGTTGGCGGTGGCGCCTTCCAGGACACGAATGTTCGACTGGCCGCGCACGGCGTTGATCAGCTCGTCGCGATGTTGGGCGGCAAGCTTGCCGTCGGCATCAAACCGCGCATAGGTCAGCGCGCCGCCAAGCTGCGCGTTCTCCTCGATCAGGATGACCTCGACCTCGCTGTTGGCGCGCGCGGCCTCCAGTGCCGCGGCAAGTCCCGCCGGTCCGCCGCCGACAACACAGACGTCGCAGAACAGATACTGCTTGTCGTAATAGCCGTGCGGCGTATCGAGGTTCACCTTGCCCAGGCCGGCCATGCGGCGGATCAACTTTTCCCAGTACTTCCAGCTGCCCTTGGGCTTGTAGAAGGCTTTGTAATAGAAGCCGACCGGCATGAACTTGCCCATCTTGTCGAGCATCTGGGCGCGGTCGTTGTCCACGCTGCCGAAAACGTTCTGCGCGGTTACCGCCATGCCGGTTTCGACCGGCGCGATGTCGGCGTTGACGTTGGGCTCGTCGCCGACCTGGACCAGACCGTTGGCGTCGTGGCCGGCGGCCGAGAGCGTTGCGCGCGGACGGTGATACTTGAACGAGCGCGAGATCGTCTTGACGCCGTTGGCATAGAGCGCGGAGGTGATCGTGTCGCCCTCGAAGCCCATGTAACGCTTGCCATCGAAGCTGAAGTCGATGCGTTCGTCGCGATTAATGAAGTGGCCCCTGGGCGCGTCGAGACGGTTGTGGCTCATGACGTCTCTCCCGGCGCCTCAGCGGGTGGGGGCGCGCTGAAGTCGACACGGTCCTTGTAGATGTCGCTGGCCGGATAAGTCTTCAGGATGTCATCGGTGC
>JBCCIS010000088.1 GCA_039028155.1 Pseudomonadota bacterium | reverse complement strand
GATCGTGGCGGTTGCGGCGGGGTCGTGGGCCTGCCAGCGCGGCCATAGCTCCGCCTTCGGCGCGAACAAGGCCTCGAAGGAGGCGATACCGGCGAGCGGCAGACTCAATGCGACGATGCCGACGGCGCGCGCGCCTTGCGTTAGTATGTTGCGACGGGTCAGTGTCATGCTTTCTCCACGCCGTGTTGTGGTGTGATCGGTGTGCGCTGGCGACGGCGCCGGCACTGCCAGGCGTAGTAACGAGCGAGCAGGCGCGGCGAGATGCCGAGGTGAAAGAGGCCATGCAGCAGGAGCCAGCCGGCAACAATTGCTGTCGGCGAACGTCCCTCGAAACGTCGCGATGACGTCACCAGTGCTGGTTCATCCAGGCAACAGGTTTTGCCTGCGCGTTCAAGGCGGCGGCTGAAATCGTAGTCTTCCATCAGATCGATCGGACGGATGCCACCGATGGACTGATAGACACGGCTCCTGACGAAGATGCCGGAGTCGCCATAGTAAAGGCCACGTGCGCGAAACCACGCGTAGAAGCCGGTAAGCCATTCGGCAAACGACGTGTCACCGTCGAAGATGACGCGGAAATTGCCGCCCACACACGTGGCGTCACGCGCCAAGGTTTGCTCGATGGCGACGAGCCCGTCCGCGGGAAACTGGGAATCGGCGTGCAGGAAGAGCAGCACGTTACCGTTGGCCACCTGCGCGCCGCGCGCCAATTGCTGACCGCGGCCCGGATCGCTTTGCAGAAGCGTGACCCCTGCGTCGAGGGCGATGGACGGGGTGGCATCATCACTGCCGCCGTCGACGACGATGACCTCGTGGTCCACTGGTTCCTGGCCGAGGCGCGACAGCAAGGCGGGCAGGCGCGTGGCCTCGTTCAAGGTTGGTATGATGACGGAGATCATGTGGCTGCCGTCCAGGCATCACGCGGTCTGACACCAATGCGGCGCAAGGCGATGTCATGGTGCCGCCAGCCGCCCCGCAGCCACGTGAGAGCCGCGCGCTCCAGTGCGTTACGACGCGACCGGTCGTTTGCGGCGAAGGCCGTGGCCTGAGACCAGATACGGTGAAGCCACGCGTAGAGTTCGGCGCGTTTGTCAGACGATTGATCTGCCAGAACGGACTTCAGGTAGATCTTGCCGAACGCCACGTGACGCGCTTCATCGCGGGCGACCAGACGGTTGATCTGGCGTAGCAGGGGGCAGGGCAGCAGCCGCGCCAGCATCTCCTGTTGGCGCAAGACCTCACCCTCGACGATGATGTGGAAGGCGAGGATCGTGCTGACGGGCTGAAGCGGGCCGTCCTGAGATTCTGACAGTGCGCGTTCGAGATTTGGGTCCATCGGCGCGATGCCGCCGATGCCGTCGAGATAGCGCGCATAGACGGACGCGTGTCGTAACTCATCCGCCAATTGGTAGCCGAGGCAATCGCGAACAATCTCATCGTCGATCGCGTTGAGCAGCGATCGGCACATGCCGCTGGTGGCGATTTCACCGTGATAGAGTTGGCTGACGGCTCGGCGCGCCTTCTCCTTGGAGACCCAGAACGGCAACCGCGGACCACGGTTCCAGTCGATGGCGTCGTCCGCATGCCATTGGTTGGCACGCGCGTTCGCGCTCAAGCGGCTCAGTCGCTCGTCGTCGTCGCGTGTCTCCCTTGCTGATGGTGCGGTCTGCGCCAAGGTCACTCCATGAAGGTCAGATCGGCGACCGCGCCGGCCGTCTTGCTGCCTGTGTCGTCGCTGTCGGCGGAGATCGCGACGAATATCGGTGCGGGCGGCGCGTAACCGAAGGCCGCCTGGAAATCGGCTTCGAAGTCGATTTCCTCCATGAACCATCGCCCGGTCGGTTCCTGACTGCTGCGCAGGACAACCATTGCGCCTTGGTCGCCAAAGTGCGGGTTTTCCATCAGGACGCCTTCCGGGTGATTGCCGCCCCAGACATAGGTCAGCACCTTGCCGGCGAGCGGTGGCGCGACCAGTTCGGTCATGGTGTTCTCGATGCTCTCCCAGAACGAGAGGGAGTCGTGGCCGGCGGGGAAGACGATGTGGACGGCAAGCGAACGGTCGTCACCAGTGTCGCGCGACAGATCGGTTGGCGGCACCGCCTGGTCAACCCGCCAAGTCCAGCCCAGTCGGCCCATGTCGGCGGTATCCTCGTCGACCGGCCGATAGAGGAAGGCAACGGCGTTGTCGGCGCGAATGTCGATGGTGCCGGAACCGGCATAGCTGAACTCGGCGGTCTGCTTGCCGGGGACTTCCAGAACCGACCAACCCATTTTGCTCAAGCTTTCCGGCAGGCCAGAGGATGTCGCGACGTCGTCGGCCGGCGAGCCTGCCTGCGCGGCAAGCGAAATGAGAACCGCGACGACCGT
This sequence comes from Pseudomonadota bacterium, assembly GCA_039028155.1. Lineage (NCBI taxonomy): Bacteria > Pseudomonadati > Pseudomonadota > Pseudomonadota bacterium. Next base: position 11,235 of record JBCCIS010000088.1, on the reverse strand, counting down.
CAGGAACGACAACAGACCGAGTCGAATGCGCGGGCCGAAACCGGCGGTCTCTCGGTAGATGGCAACGGCGGAACGGTTCATGACGTCGGGTCCCCTGGGAGCAAAGGCGTCTGCGCCAAGACGTAAGCAAGGTGGCGCGCTGGACAACGTGTGCTCCGTTCACGTCGCCAACAAAGCCGCGTGAGCGGCCGGATCAACGGTTATGATACGGGGCGAGGGGGCTGACGGATGGTGATGCGATGATGAAATCTGCCTGGCTGACCCCGGCTGCTCTGTGTGCGGCGGCGTTTGCTTGCCTCGTCGCCGGTTTGTCCGGAGCTCTGGCGGAGACGCCGGTGGTCACGTGGCAAGACCCGATCGAGGTCGCGTCAGGCGAAGGCCATAAGGGGCCCTGGCGCCAGAACGATTCCGATTTCCGCTATGTCGACGATCCGTCGCCGGCGATTGGCCCTGACGGCGAAATCGGCGTGGTCTGGGTCGATCAGGCGCGACACGCCGTGCTTTTCCAGGTCTATGACCCCGACGGCGCACGACGTTTCCAGACGCCGGTCGATGTGTCCCGCAGCCCTGGCATCTTTTCCTGGCTGCCGCGCGTAGCGTTCGCCGATGACGGCACCGACGACGTCTATGTGCTGTGGCAGGAGATCGTCTTTTCCGGCGGCTCCCACGGCGGCGAGATCTTCTTCGCGCGCTCCGGCGATGGCGGCGCGACCTTCGACACGCCGGTCAACCTGACCAACAGTCTGGCCGGTGAGGGCAAGGGCCGGCTGACGCCGCGTCGCTGGAACAACGGCAGCTTGGATCTGGCGCTGGGCCCTGGTGGCGCACTCTACGCAGCCTGGACCGAGTACGAGGGCAATCTGTGGTTCGCGCGCTCCGACGATCGTGGCGCGACGTTTGGCGAAGCCCTCGGGATTGCGACATTCGAGGATGGCGGCCCCGCGCGCGGCCCGTCGCTGGCGGTGGCGCCTGACGGTATGATCGCGTTGGCCTGGACGGTGGGCGAGGACGAAAGCGCTGATATCCGTGTCGCAACGTCGGTGGATGGTGGCGACACCTTCGACAGACCGGTGATCGCGGCCGACACCGTCGGCCATTCAGACGCGCCGAAGCTCGCCTTCGATCACAACGGCGTTCTGCATCTGGCTTTTGCCGAGAGCGCCGGTGGTTTCTATGGGCGTTACAGAATCGCCTACGCGCGATCGATGGATGGCGGACGGGAGTTTGAGGTCCCGCGCAGTGTGCCGAAACCCTTCGACGGTACAATCGCCAGCGCGGCGTTTCCCTCCCTCGCGCTCGGCACCAATGGAACGGTGATGATCATGTGGGAACGGTATCCGCACTATGGTGGGCGGCCGCTGGGCCTGGGCTACAGCCTGTTGCGGGATGGCGGTGAGAGCTTCTCCGAAGCTGCCGTTGTCCCCGGTGCCGCCGATCTGGATCTGGGCGTCAACGGCAGCCTGCAGGGCCTGCTCATGCGCAAACTGGCGGTCGACGGCGATGCGGTCGCCGTCGTCAACAGCACGTTCAAGGAAGGCGAGGCAAGCCACGTGTGGCTGATCATTGGCGACATCACCGGACCTTGAGATTCCGCATGGGTGATCGTGAGCCGCCTGGGTAGCGTAGGTTCTAAGCATCAGCTTTGTTGGAGGTCGGGAGACTGTCATGATGATCACCGCGTTCTTTGCCGGCCTGTTGGGGCTCGGATACGTCCTCTTGACGGCCAACGTGATACGCACCCGCCGCGCAGCCTCGGTCAACCTGGGTGATGGCGGTGACGAGTTGCTGACGCGCCGGATACGGGCCCACGGTAACTTCGGCGAGTATGTCCCGATCGCGCTCATCCTGATGGCCTTCGCGGAACTGGGCGGTGCGCCTTCCTTCCTGATTTACATCTTGGGTGTCGCCCTTGTGCTCGGTCGGCTGATGCACGGCCTCGCACTCTCGACACTGACGCGCCGCCCCGCGGCCCGCGTCGGCGGCATGATCCTGACCTTGCCGGTGATCGGCGTCGCAGCGGTCACGTGTCTGATTGTCGCGATCGCGAGCTAAGACCTGCCGTAGGCATCGGGAAGATCGTCAGCGGGGTTCGGCTCGCGCGCCGCCGTCGCAAGCAACCAGTCGCGAAACAGGAGGGCTTGCGGGGCCAGCGGCCGATCGCGCGGTATCACCAGATAATGGGCCTGGCTTGAGCGGGTCGTCGTTTCGATGGCGCGCACCAGGGCGCCGCGCCTCAGCGACCCTTCGATCAGGCGTGCCCAGCCCAGTGCGATGCCTTGGCCGTCCAGCGCCGCCTGTATGACGTTGGCGTAGTTGTTGAAGCTCAGACCGCCGCGCGCCGGAGGTGGCGTCACGCCGAAGGGCGCCAGCCATGTCCGCCACGGGACCCAGTCGGGATCGATCTCGTCCTGGTGCAGCAGGGTTTCGCGGATGAGGTCCTGGGGCTCGCGAAGCGGTTTGCGCTCGCTTAGATACCCCGGACTGCAAACGGGCATGATGATATCGTCGAACAGGCGCGCGGCCTCCAGGCCAGGCCAGGCGCCATCGCCAAACCGCACCGCTAGATCGACGCTTGCTGTCTGCGGGTCGACATAGGGGTCGGCCGCCACCAGGCGCAGTGCGACGTCCGGATGCGCAGCGCGGAACTCGCCGACCCGGGGCATCATCCACATCGACATAAAGGCGGTGCTGGTGGCGACCGCGACGCCGGCACTGTCGCCCTGACGCCGCAGGTCAATGGCGACGGTCGCGATATGGCCAAGGCCGGTGGCGACCGCGTCGCGCAGGCGCTCGCCTTCGCGGGTCAGGCGTACCCGACGTGCGGCACGGTGAAACAACGATACGTTCAGATTGCCCTCAAGTGCCTTGATCTGGCGGCTCACGGCGGCCTGGGAGACCCCCAGCTCCTCCGCTGCCCGCGTGAAGTTAAGGTGCCTTGCGGCGGCCTCGAAGGTGACCAAACCGGTCGGCGACGGCAGATTTCGGCGCAGACGATCCATAACTTCAGCGTATGGCCTTGCTGAGTATTTGTGAAGTTCTCTCGAATCGCGTTTTGACGCCTAATCATGGTTTGCTGTGAGGACTTCAGCTGGGAACGCGCGATGTCTGTCTTGCCTGCACTCGATAACCCGTCTCTTGAACTGCCGGATCTGGCGGCGATCGAAGCGCCTCTGGGCGAGGCGCGCGGCCTGCCCAACCAGGCCTATACCTCCGACGCCTATCTGGCTCTGGAGCGCGACCGCATGTGGGCGGGCTCGTGGGTTGCCATCGGGCGGGCGTCCCAGGTGCCGGAAGCCGGCGATGTTCGGCCGGTCGACCTGCTCGGCATGCCGCTCTTCTTCGTGCGTGCGCGCGACGGCGCAGTGAACGTCTTCCACAATGTCTGTCGCCATCGCGGTATGACCCTGGTGACCGAGGCGGGCCACGCCGGCGCCGTCCTGACGTGCCCCTATCACAACTGGGCCTATGGCTTCGACGGCGCGCTGCGCACGACGCCCCATGTCGGTGGGTCCGGCATTCATACCTGCCAGGGTTTCGACAGCGGCAAATTCGGTCTGAAGCAGGTCAGGAGTGCCGTCTGGTTCGACCAGATCTTTGTCAACCTGTCAGGTGACGGCGTGTCGTTCGACGACTTCATCCGTCCGCTCGCCGAACGTTGGTCGATGTTCGATCAGAGTCTCATTCGCCATGGCGGCGCGGATTCGGTGATCGGGTTCGACCTCGACTGCAACTGGAAGCTGGCGGTCGAGAACTATTGCGAGGCCTATCACCTGCCGATGGTGCATCCGGGCCTGAACAGCTATTCGCGGCTGGAAGACCACTACGACATCGTCGTCGACGACCGGTTCGCCGGCCAGGGCAGTCTGGTCTATAGCCCTGAACGCGGCGGACCCGCGCTGCCGGTGTTCCCCGACCTGCCGGAGGAGTGGACGACGCGGGCCGAGTACGTGGCGCTGTTCCCCAACATCCTGCTCGGTATCCACTTCGACCACTTCTATGCGGTGCGCCTGTTGCCGGACGGCGCCGGGCGGGTCAGCGAGACCTTCGATATCTACTACGTCGGCGAAGCGCCCTTGGGCCCCGACTATGACGGCGTCCGCCGTCAGGTGACCGCAGGCTGGAACGAGATCTTTGCCGAGGACCAGGGCGTGTGCGAAGGCATGCAGGTTGGCCGAGCCTCACCCGGCTTCGACGGCGGCGTCCTGACGCCGGTCATGGAACAGCCAACCCACTGCTTCCATCGCTGGGCGGCACGCGCGATGCACGTGTGACGCCGGGCCAGCCCGGTCACATGAAGTCTAGCACGCCGCTGGCGATTTCTTCGGCCAGAGCCTCGTGACTGAATAGGCGCAGGAAATTGCCCGAAGGGTCCATCAAGAAGACGTAAGCCGTGTGATCGACATAGTAGTCATCACCATCGACGTTCCCGCTCTTCGCATACTCAACCTGATAAGCGCTCGCGACGTCGGCGATCTGGGCCTGACTTCCCGTAAGCGCGACCAGCGAGGGATGAAAGTGGGAGGCGTAGTACTTCATCGAGTCGACGGTGTCGCGTTCCGGATCGACGGTTATGTAAATCGGCTGAACTTGCCCGGCCTGTTCGCCCAATCTGTCGAGCGCGGCCGACACCTGCCATAACGTCGTCGGGCATATGTCGGGGCACCAGTTGTAGCCGAAATAGACCAGCATGAACTGACCGCGGAAGTCGCTGTCGCTGCGGACCTCGCCGTTCTGATCGACAAGCTCGAACGGGCCGCCGATGGCGACGCGCAGTGTTGCCGCGCCGTCGTCGCCCGCCGCCGGTGCCGTCGGCGCCATAAAGGTCGCTGCGATGAGAAGCCATGCCGCACAGACGGCGGCATGGCTTTTTCTCATCGGGCTAGTAGCACTCAATTGGTGCTCTGATCGACGATCGAGATGACGTTGCCCTGTGTCGTCAACGTTGTCGGTTGGGCGTAGTCGTTGGACGCCAGACACAGGCTGTTGTCGAGGTCCTGCTCCAACTGCGCCAGCAGCGTCTGCGCCAACTGCAGACCGCTGTCCGGTAGGGCGGCGTGGTCGTGATCGTCGTCGCGCGGCTTGCACGTCGCGCGGTCGGTTGTCGACATGCTCTCGCGATCGATGTTCGACGGCGTACCAGCCTCGCACCGGCCCGCGTCCGTCCGCATGTTGATCGTCTGCATCATGCCGGCATCTTCATGTTCGCCGATATGGCAGTGGTAGACGGCCTTGCCTTCGATAACCGGGTTCTCATAGGAGATGCGCACCTTCACCGAACCGTGGGGATCCTCGGCCGTCGGGCACGTGCAGTCCGTGCAGTTGCCGTCAGCATCGCACTTGCAACGGTTCGGGAATTCGTCGGTCGCCGACCGGTAGGGAACATGGACGGTGTCCTGCCAACCGGTGAACTCGACGGGCTCGCCATTCATCTCGATCACCTGGTACTGCAGCTGATGGTGATGGAACGAGTGCATCTCGCCCGTGCAGTTATTGATCGTCCACTCTTCAACGCAGCCAATCCGAACCGTCGTGTTGATGACGTCCATGTTGGTGCCGACATTGTTGATGCAGAATTGACTGCCATCGGCGGTCTCCGACATGTCGAACGTCCGCGCGCAGCACGTTTCGACGTCACGCAAATCGGTAACCTGCGGAAACTCTGTCGGCAATGCAGGACCATCGACGACCGGGTCGCCGCTGACGACAAGCGTGCCCAGCACCGTCTCGGGGTGGGGATCGCCAGCCGGGCCCATGTTGATCTCGCGGGTCTTGAAGATGTACTCGCCGGGCTCGCCGCCGACGATCAGGAACTCGGTCCTGCCGCTGGTCGGCAGCAGCAGGTGATCGTATTCGACGAGCTGGTTCGTGTTGAAGCCGTCGCGGGCGATTTCATAGATCTTGTGACCCTCAATCTCTAGATCGTAGAAGATGTCGGCGCCGATATTGCCGACACGCCACAACTGAATCTCGCCGGGACGAATTGTGATGGTCGGGTTCACCTGACCATTGATCATGCGCATGGTCGGATTGCCGGGATCAGGCGGATTGGGCACCTTGCCGTCGACAATCTGGATATCGCGCAGAACCATGTTGCGCTGCCTGATATCTTTCAGTTCCGGCCAGGGATCGAGCACGCCCTCGACGCTGATCAGGCCCGACAGGCCACTGCCAATCTGATACTCGGTCGAGCCGTGATAATGCGGGTGGTACCAGAAAAGACCCTTGGGATGGTCCTCAGGAAACTCCACCTCGTACATGAACGTCACGTTCGGATCGACGATCACGTAGACGTTGTCGGAGTTGCCCAGCGGTGACGTGTTTGTCCCGTGATAATGCAGGTTCGTCGGGTAGTCCTTGTAGTTGTGAAGGTTAAGGACCAGCGTGTCGCCGGGCTTCAACGTCAGTGTCGGCGGAATGAAGAGGCCGTTATAGAGATGGGTCGTGACCTTCTTGCCGCCGACTTCGATGGTGTGCGGCGCGACGGTGAGGTGCGTGGTTAAGACGCCGTCGTTGCTGTAAACCGCCGGCGGGTCGACGAGTTCTTCTCGTTCCTCCTCGCCATCAGCGAAAGCACTGATCGGCAGAACCAAAATCGAAAGCAAAATCCAAAATCGCGCGAACATGGAGCCGTCTCTCCCAACAATGACCGGGCGGATGCCGCCCCTCCCGCGGTTCGCCCTTAAGACCCATCCTAAGTGAAATTGAGAATGATTCGCAACAACGCCGTTGCTATGGCGATGCGTCGTGCCGAAATTTCATGAGAGGAATCGCCGGGCCACGACGCACCTGCCGCCAATGGGGCGGCGAATCCTGCACGGCACTGATCAGGTAAGGCGCCGCATCACGGCACCATCATGCTACGGCGATCTCAGGCCACAGCGGTTGGATTGGGGGCCGCTTGATCCATAGCCGCGGCCGAAGCGCCAATGCCCGCGACTTCCTGGTCGATGAAGTAGAGCGCCTGGGGTCCGTCACCGATCAACTTGATGCGGTCGACGATGTCGCGAAACAACTTCATTTCGCCGCGCTGTTCCATGACGAACCATTGCAGAAACTCGAACGTGCTGTGGTCGCCACAGGCCTGTGCTTTGTTGACCTCATGGCCGATGGAGTCAGTGACCTTCTGTTCGTGAGCCAGAATCTTCTCGAACAGGGCCAGCACGCTATCGACGTCGACGGCTGGCTCCGGCAGCGCGTCCAGTCTTATCGTAATGTCGCTGTCGATCATGAAGCGCATCATCTTACGCATATGCGTCAGTTCCTCGTCAGCGTGCGCCAACAGGAACTCGCCGCAACCGTCCAGGTGCCGGTCGAAGCACCAGCCTGCTGCCTGCCAGTAGAGGTGGGCCGAAGCCAGTTCGCCGTTTACTAGATTGTTAAGAGCCGGTTTAGCGTCGGCAGAACTCATTGTGTGTCCCCTGATTTCGCAATCGACTGGCCCTGAGCCTTAGCGGAACACGAGAGCCAATTGCAAGTGATTCTTAACTTGCAATGGCGCGATGCGTTGTCGCTTGGTGCCATCCCCGGCCGGCCACGCACCGGCAATCCTCATGTTGCCGTGTGCCTAGGATCGCCGATGCCGCAGCCAGCTTGCCACGGCGAAGGGCAGGAACACCGCGGTAAACAGAACCATCGATAGCGGCAGGCCATCGGGTCCGACGATGTCGTTGGCCAGACCGACGAAGGGCGGGCTGAAGACGCTGGCGGCGCTCCACATGAGGGTATAGACGGTGATCGCGGTGGCGAGTGACGAGCCGCGGAACTGCGCGCCAATCAGACTGAGCGCCACGACGTAAAGTCCGCTGACCAGGCCGCCCAGGACAAAGAAATAGACGAAGTCCAGCACGGGCACATGGATGAAGACGTCGATCACAAGCAGCGCCAGAAAGCTACCGCCGATCAGGCATGCGCCGACAAGCCGGCTGTCGCCCCGGTCGGACAGCCAGCCGATCGGATATTGAAGGGCAATGCCGCCTATCGCGAAGGCAGTGAGTTGCTGAAAAGCGCGGTCGACATCCAAATCGGTATCCGCCGCATAGACCGGCAGAAAGGTCCAAAGTGCGGTGAAAACAAGCGCGTAGCTGAGGTTGAACATCATCGGTACCGGCGCCAGGCGCAGTGGCGTCAGGAGCGATTTCGTCATGCCGAGCAGCCCGTCGCCGCGCCGTTCGTCCTCGATTTGCGGCGCCAGTTTGCGGGCCCAGATGATGGGCAGCACCGACGCGACGGTGATCACCGTCGCGATGATGAACGGAGTCGCACCGGCATAACCGACAATCGACAGGACGCTCGGCCCGACCGCGCTGCCCAGGCTGAAGCAGGCGTTGTAGATCGCCAGCACGCGGCCACGGATCGCGTCCGTTGCCGTCTGGGTAATCCAGACTTCGCCAGCAATCCACAAGACGCCACCAATGGCGCCCATGGCAAGGCGAATGATCGTCCAGCCCCAGAAGCCCGTCACGACGGTGCAGGCGAGATAGAGGACGGCTTCGAGCAGCGTTGTCACGATCATGACGGGCGCCAGGCCGTAGCGTGCGATGATCGCCGGTGCGAACGGCGCGACAACAAAAAGCCCGATGGCGTTGGCCGCGGTGCTGGCGCCAATCAGCCAGTCGTCGACCCCCATTTCGTCGAGGCGTGTCGCAAACAAGGGCGCGTTGAAACCGCCGGTCATCGATGCGACGGTCAATCCGCCGATGACGGCTATCAGGCTCCGCCACAACACGGCTTTCGATGGCGATGCGCTCGTCATTCGGCGATACCCCCATCCGGCGGGTACGCGCATCGATCGGCCGCAACGTTCCGCTGGAGTCCACAAGCCATACAGTTTGCCGCATGGCTTGAACAGCCGAAGCGGTTTTTGTACGATCATTCAATAATCGATCATGCCTGCGGAGTAGGCCATGGCCACCGTCAACGCGTTCGCGACCGAGAACTTTACCGAAGACGCCGGCACGTCGTTCACGTTGCCGTCGCCATGGTACTTCCGGCCGGAAGTCTATGCCGAGGAAGTCGAGAAGATCTTCCATCGGTCCTGGCGCGTCGTCTGTCACAAGAGCGAGGTCGCGAACCGTGGCGACTACGCGACCGTCGATGTGCAGGGTCAGGGTGTCTTTGTCATTCGCGGCACCGACGGCCATCTCAAGGCCTTCCACAACGTCTGCCAGCATCGCGCCCACGAATTGTTGCAGGGCAAGGGTAACGTCAAAGCCGTCATTACGTGCCCCTATCACGCCTGGGCGTATGGGCTGGACGGCGGGCTGAGGGCTGCGCGCAACTGCGAGAGTGTCGCCGGTTTCGACAAGGCCGATTTTGGTCTGGAGCCGGTGCGCGTGCAGGAATTCGGCGGTTTCATCTTCGTCAACCTGGACCGCGACGCCAAACCGATGAACGAATGGGCGCCGGGTATGGAGGAGGCGATCTACAAGTGGTTCCCGGATGTCGATCGTGTCGTGCCGGCCAGCGGCAAGGATTTCGAGATCAAGGCGAACTGGAAGGTCGTCGTCGAGAACGCGATCGAAGGCTATCACTTCCCGAACTCCGGTCCCTGTCATCGCGAGCTCTGCGACATCATCGACATGGCCGGCACCAAGCTTGAGGTGCACGAGAACTGGTTCGCCATCATCGCGCCGCCGGGCGAAAACAAGACCGGCGTCTATCCGTTCCCCGACGACGGCCAGGGTGGCCAGACGCCCTATTTCATCACGCTCTATATGTGGCCTGACTGGATCATCTATTCCTGGCCTTACGCCAACATGATCTCGACCTTCCTGATGCGCCCGACCGGTCCGGAGACCTCCGTCGTCGAGAACCCGTACTACGACGTGCCCGGTGAATCCGACGACCCGACGACGCGCGGTTCGGAGTTCTGGTTCAACAACAACCTGGGTCCAGAGGACGCCGCGTTGAACGAGGGCGTGCAGCGCGGCATCAAGTCACGCGGCTACTATCAGGGCCGCTTCTTCACCAAACCGGGCGAGCCCGGCGACAGTGAGCATTGCGTCCATGCGTTTCAGACCTGGGTGAAAGACGCGCTGCTCGACTAGCTGCCGCTGACGTTCAACAGGCCGACACGGTTCCGAGTGGTGCCGCGTCCGGTGTTCTTCGCCCTTTTTTCGTGACACAGTCCCCTTCCGGCTTGGCGCCGGCATCGCATTGGGGGGCAAGGCGATTGACCGAGACCAGCAGCAAGAAATGGTGGGTGCTGGGGGCCATGGGTGCCTCGTTGGGCCTCATGGTGCTCGACGAGACCATCGTCGGTGTCGCGCTACCGACCATCCGGCAGGACCTCGATCTAAGCCAAACGGCGTCCCACTGGGTCGTTAACGCCTATCTCTTGGTGTTCGCTGCGCTTGCCGCGGCGATGGGCAAGTTGGGCGATATCGTTGGGCTCAGACGCTTTTTTATGCTCGGTCTTGCCATCTTCGCCGTGACGTCGCTGGCCGCCGGGTTCGCCCAGAACGAAGCATGGATTGTCGCGGCACGCGCGTTGCAGGGCGTCGGCGCGGCGATCATTCTGCCAGGCTCGATGGCGATGATGATGATGGTGTTCCCGCCGGAGGAACGCGGCGTGGCGCTCGGGATCTACGGGTCGATTGGGTCGTGTTTCATGGCATCGGGACCACTGCTGGGCGGCCTCTTCACCGAGTTCCTCACCTGGCGCTGGATCTTCTGGGTCAATCCGCTGATCGTCCTGGTCATCGCGCTTGTGGTGTTGGCGGTATGGCGCGATCCGCCGCGCACGCCCCAGACCGAGCGTTTCGACAGCACGGGCCTGATCACCCTGGTCGCCGGTCTTGGCATGCTGGTGATGGGGTTGATGCAGGGGCCGGAGTGGGGCTGGCATGCGCCCGCTATCCTCATCTTGATCGCCGGTGGCGCTCTATCGCTGATCGCTTTCGTCGTGATCGAGTTGCGCCGCCACGCGCCGCTTATCGAGGTCGACCTCTTCGCCAACCGCACCCTGGCGACGGCCAACCTTCTGATCTTTACCGGTCAGTTCTCCAAGACGACGATCTACATTCTCGGCGCGCTCTACCTGCAGCATGTCTTGGACATGGGCGCGTTGGAGGCAGGCGTTGCCATTCTGTGGGCGGCGGCACCCGTCATCATCATGGCCGTTACCGTCGGCAAGGTGACCGACAAGTGGGGCGAGCGCCGTCCCGCCCTGTTCGGCCTGGCAATCAACATCGCCGCCTTCATCTGGATCGCTTTCCTGGCGAACGGGTCGGGCTT
>JBCCIS010000087.1 GCA_039028155.1 Pseudomonadota bacterium | reverse complement strand
TTCGGGGCGACCTGCTCGAACCGCCCTTCGCTCATGACGGCGATGCGGTCGCTCATTGTCAGCGCTTCTTCCTGAGTGTGCGTGACATAGATGAAGGGGCTGTCGAGTTCGACTTGGTAGCGGCGCACCTCAACTTCCATCTCCTTCCTGAGTTCGCGGTCGAGATTGGCCAGCGGCTCGTCCAGCAACAGCAAGGCCGGGCGCGCGATCAGTCCGCGGGCCAGTGCGACACGCTGCTGCTGACCGCCGGAAAGCTGGTGGGGATAGCGGTCGGCCAGACCATCGAGCCTGAGTAGATCCAGCGCCCAGGCCAGCCGCTCGTCCTGCTCGGCCTTGCTGCGGCCCTGCATGCGCAGTGGAAAGACGACGTTCTCGCCGACCTTCTTGTGCGGGAACAGGAGGAAGTTTTGGAACACCATACCGACGCCGCGCGAATAGGGCGGCAGCGCAGTTACGTCCTGACCGTTGATGAAGACGGAACCTTCGTCCGGCATCTCCAGCCCGGCAATGATGCGCAACAAGGTTGTCTTGCCGGAACCGCTAGGGCCGAGAAGCGCAAAGAACTCGCCCTGCTCGATACCGAGCGAGATCGAGTCGGCGGCGGTAACGCTGCCAAAACGTTTGGTGACGTTCCTGAGCTCAAGAACGAATTCGGACATGGGCGTACGGTCGCCTACACTGCGTGAGAAGACAAGGACCCGGCCGGAACACCGGCCGGGTCCTGATCATCGGACCTTAAGCTGCTTCCACTTCGGACCAGACGCGTTCCCACTTCTCGGGCGACGACGGCTGATCGAACATATGCAGACCGCGCAGCTCGACCGTGCGGTCCATCAGCAGGAGATCGACCTCTTCGGGTGGCAACATGGCGCGCACGTCGAAGCACGGCGCCACGCCCTTCAGCGCGACCCGGTGCATGCTCTCATTGCTGATGTAGTGGTTGACCCAGTGATGGCACATTTCGATCTTCGCCGGGTCGGTGGTGCCGGAGCTGAGCTGCCAGCTATCGATCCAGCCCAGACCGCCCTCGACGGGCTGCAACATGTGCGCGACCTGGAAGTCGATCTCGCCGGCCTCGTAGGCGCGGGTCAGGCGCCGGTAAATCTCCGAGAACTCGGGAGAAGCCCAAACCAAGCCGGGCCGCATCAGCTTTTGCAATGAGTCGTAGTCTTGATAGCGGGTGACCAGGAGACCCTTCTGCTTGATCAAGAGCTCCTTGGCGCGCTCCAACTCCGCGTCGGTCAACTTATAGGGATTGAAAGGCTGGCCATCCGGACGCTCGTCATCCTTCGTGCCCAACTGCGTCGCCGCCAGGATACCGGCCATGGCGATGTTCTCCTCGAAGCGCGCGCCGGTCGCCAGGTGGCCGGCATACTTCTCGTCGAACATGATGTTGAGGCTTTCACGATCCGCCGGCTCGATATGGTCCAGGTTCATCGTGATGCCATAGCTGCCCCAGCAGTTGTTGACACCGATGCGCGTTCCGCCCGGCTTGTCGTGGAGCAGATCGTAGGCGCCCGGCGCGAAGTCCGGGAACAAGTTGGCCAGGTTCGGCAGCAGCGCATCGTCCATGGGCTGGATCAGGTTGTCGCGGTAGTAAAGCCGCGGCCAAAAGCCGTCCGCCATGACCAGATCGAAGTCCTCCGTACCGCCGGCCTTCATCTTGTTGAAAGCCTCGGAATTGCCGTCGAAGAACGACGGCGAGACGGAAACGTCGTACTTTTCTTCGAACTCGTTGACCGTGTCGGCGATGTTGTAGTCCTGCCAGATCAGCATGCGGATGGTCATGTCCGCGGCCTTGGCCCTGCGCACATGCGGGGCGGCGATCGCCGTCGTCGCGGCGGCCGCGGCACCTGTCTTCAGGACAGAACGGCGCGACAGCCCTTTGGATTTGGGCTTGTAAGAGGTCTTGCTTGGATGGTTGTCTTTGGGCTTCGACATGTCTCTCCCCCAGTCGGTGTTGCCTGATGGAACAACAATGCTCTGTTCGCTCGAGGCGCCCCACCACAATGCCCTCCGGTGCCGGCGCTCTCCCCGACTCGATTATTGACTCGATTCGGTTGCCAACACAATTATCATGTTTCGATTTCGAAAATTTACCGACGAAGGATTCTACGATCGGCGGGGCAAGCGAAAGGTGACGTCGAAGGCACGAAAGCAGTCGCGTCCGTTGGGCGAACGTGTACGCCAACTGCGTGCCGAGCATGGCTTGACGCTGGCGCAGGTTGCCGCGCTCAGCGGCATCTCCATCTCCACCTTGTCGAAACTCGAGAACGGCCAGACCGGCCTGCACCTGGACAACATGATCCGGCTGTCTGCGGCCTTCGAGATGCCGGCGTCCATCCTGATCAACGATGTCGGCGTTGATTCCGGGGCCACATCGATTGCCCGCGCCGGCGGCCCTTACTCCCACGTCGTCGACACCCTGGACTTCAAGGTACTGCACGACGATCTGCCGTCTCAGCGCAACATTTTTTGGAAGGTCCGGCTGCGCGCGCGCACCCTTGCCGACTTCGGTCCCTATCACTCGCATCCCGGCGAGGAGTTCTTTTTTGTCCTAGAAGGCCGCGTCAAATTCCACATCGAAGGGCGCAAGCCTTCGATCCTGAAGGCCGGCGACAGCGTGCAGTTCGACAGCTCGCTCGACCATGCCTATCTGGCTTACGGCAGTGATGAGGCGCTGATCTTGATGTCCAACACCATTGCCGACCGAAAACGGCCGGGGTTCCTTGAGCTGGAGCCCAATACCGGCAAGCAGAAGCAACAGACGAAACGGGCAAAGAACAGGAAGTCCCCATGACGCCAACCGACGTTAGAAGCGTCGACGACGCCAGAAAACTCATCGAGGAACGCGACACCGATCACATCGTTGTCGGCATGCCGGACCTGCAGGGATTTCTGCGCGGCAAGTACATCTCGCGCGATAAGGCGCTGACCGTGCTCGAAAACGGCATGGGGGTGCCCGGCGTCACCTTCGCGCTCGACCCGACGGATGTGATCCTGGACGTCACAGGTCTATCCGACGACGGCAGCGGCTTCGACGACAACATCGTCAGGCTGATCCCGGAGACGTGCCGGGAGATCCCCTGGGAACCGCCCCATCGCAGTCTTTTCTTCCTGGGCGCTTATGTCGACCAGACTGCTGATCTATGCCCGCGCTCGGTCTATGCAAAGGTCGCCGACAAGGCGGCAGCTATGGGGTTCCGACCGTTCCATGCCTGCGAGCTTGAGTTCACTCTGTTCGACGAAACGGCCAAATCGGCATTCGACAAGGGTTACAAGAACCTCGATATCAGCTCGCCGCACAAGGCCTACGAGCTGTTGTTGCGCCAGGAGGTCCGGGCGGAGTTCCATAACGGCCTGATGGACATGTGCCGCGCCATGCGCCTGCCGGTCGAATCGGTCCACGAAGAAATGGGACCGGGCTTCATGGAAGCGGCCCTGCGCTATCAGGAAGGCATCCTGGCGCCGGACAACGCGGTGATCTTCAAGACGTTCGCCAAGGCTTATGCTCAACGCCAAGGCAAACTGATCACCTTCATGGCGCGCTGGACCAACGAGGCGGACGGTCAAAGCGGTCATGTGCACATCTCGCTTCGCGGCGCCGACGGCGAGGCGGTGTTGCACGACCCCGACGCCGAACGGGGTATGAGCCAGACCATGCGCCATTTCGTCGCAGGCATGCAGGCCTTGATGCCCGAGCTGCTGGTGATGCTGGGTCCCAGCATCAACTCGTTCAAGCGCTACCAGCCTGACATCTTTTCGCCGATCGCCGCGACCTGGGGCTTCGAGAACCGTACCTGCGCCCTGCGCGTTATTCCTGGCGCGCCGTTGTCGCAGCGCATCGAGTGCCGCACGCCAGGCGCCGACGCCAACCCTTATCTCTCGATGGCCTGTCTGTTGGGCGCTGGACTGTGGGGCATTGAACACGCACTCGAGCCGAGCGAACCCAGCGTTGGCAACGTCTATGCCCAGGAAATCCCGGAGCATCTACGTTTTCCAGCCACGTTCTCCGAAGCCATCGACCGCTTCGGCTCGTCGACGGCCGCAAGGTCATTGTTCGGTGACACGTTCGTGGATTTCTACGCCCAGTCGCGCGCTTCTCACGAGGCGAGTTTCCAAGGGCTCGTGACCGACGTCGAACTGCAACGTTTCTTTGAGTTTGCCTGACCATGTCCAAGATCGTCATTCTTGATCACGATGAACCGCATCCCGTACGCGTGCACCGCGAGCACGGTTTGTCTCCGTTTTTCCTGACCTGCGACCACGCGGGCAAGCGCATTCCACGCAAGCTAGGCGACCTCGGCCTGCCGGCCCACGAACTCGAACGTCACATCGCCTGGGATATTGGCGCGCTCGCGACATCCGCGCATCTTTCGGCCCGGCTCGACGCGACCCTGGTCGAGCAGGTCTATTCACGCCTGGTTGTCGACTGCAACCGCAAGCGCGATATGCCGACCTTCGTCACCGAGGTCAGCGAAGCGACCGAGATCCCCGGCAACATGGGCCTGCGCGACGAGCACGTAGCCGCGCGCGAAAGGGAAATCCACACGCCCTATCACGACCGGATCGTCGACCTCATGAATCATCGCGAGCGGACAGGGCGGCCAAACGTCCTGATCGCCATGCACAGCTTCACGCCGATCTTCCATGGCAATGCGAGACCATGGCATATCGGACTGCTCTATAACCGCGATGACCGGCTGGCGGCGATCCTGCACGACGTCTTGACCGAACACGACGTGGTCGTCGGCGACAACGAGCCTTACGCGATCTCCGACGACTCCGACTACGGCATTCCCGTACACGGTGAGGAACGGGGCGTGCCGCACATCGAGTTCGAGATTCGCCAGGATCTGATCGCCGATGACGCAGGCCAAAAACGGTGGGCTGCGCTATTGGAAGACGTGCTACGCGTCGCGCTCCAGCGCCTGGAAGCACACTACCCCGAGGCTGTTCTGGCGGCCGATTAGTGGATCTCATAGACGCCATGCCATAATGCGGCGTCCCGACTGCCTCGCAGATTAATGCGACTTTTCCGCGCGAAGTGGAGAGGCGGTTGCCCTGGACGTGTATCACCGCCGCAGTCTATAGAATGACCTGTAAAAAGAAGGGAGGCCCACAACATGCAAATCAAAACGTGGATCATCAATCGGTCATCGGCAAGTTTCGTTGCGGTCACGCTTGCCGCCGGATTGACGGTCGCAGCCAACGAATTGGCGGCTCAAGACAACGGTGAAATCAACGCGTTGATCTGGTGTGATCACGCTGATCCCGCCCTGCTGGAACCGTTTGAGGAAGAGCACGGCGTTACCGTCAACGTGAAGGAATACGAAGGCACAGGCACCGCCCTTGCTCTGCTGGAACAGTCCCAGCCTGGCGACTGGGATGTCTTCGTTGTCGACGGTGTCGACGTGCCGCGCGTTGTCGAAGCGGGTTACCTGGCACCGCTGAACGCCGATGACTTTCCCATCGACGATATCTTTCCCGGCCTTGCCGAGAGCGAAATTCACTGGATCGACGGCAATATCTACGCCGTGCCCGAGAAGTTCGGCTACAACACCATCTCGTTCAACAGCGCCAATGTCGACGCTGGGGACATGCGTCATGTCGATGTCCTGTGGGCCGACACCTATGACGGCCGCATCGCGATCTACGACTACTATATCCCGGTCATTACCATGGTTGCCATCGGCCTGGGCTTGATGGACGACGGTGTCATCAGCGAAGACGAGTTGCCGGCCATCCGCGAGAAGCTGCTCGCCATGAAGGACCGCTCCGCCATGGTTGGTGAGGTCGTCGCCGTGCAGACAGCAATCGCCACCGGCGACGTCGACATCATCGCCGGCGGCGGCGAATGGGTGACGGCCGTCTTGGCCTCCGAAGATCCGAACATGGATTGGGTCATGCCTGACGAAGGCGGCGTGCGTTGGTCGCAGTCAATCGGCGTCTTTGCCGACTCACAGAACCCTGAGATGGCGACCAAGTTCGTCCAGTACATTTTGAGCCCGGAAGGTCAGGCCCGCCTGGCGACATCATCGTGCTACTGGGCCATGCCGGCGAACACGAAAGCCGCTCTGGATGATGACCAGAAGGCAATCCTGAGGTGGGACGAGCAGAATGGGTTCATCGAGAACTCCCATCCCTACTTCATCCCGGATGCCGACATGGACGCCAAGTTCCTGGAGATCTGGACCGAGATGTTGCAGCACTAATGCTGCGGCGAACGTGCCGCGGCGGACCGGCGTCCGCCGCGGTGCTTCGGCGTTGGTGCTATTTCGATATGTGCTGAGCGCTTCATGGCGACCCGACTGACTGGCAGCCTTCGCGGCTGGGGCCTGATGGCCCCCGCGCTTGCATGGACGGTCGCATTTTTTGTCGTGCCCCTTGTCGTCATGGCGCTTTACAGCCTGTGGCAACGGGTCGGCGGTCAGCTCATGAAGACGCTGACTCTGGCCAACTACCAGGCGTTCTTCGAGCGCAGCTACTTTTTCGATGCCCTCTTCAACTCTCTGGAGATCACGGCCATCACAGTCGTGTTTTCCATCGCGCTCGCCTATCCCCTCGCCTACATCCTGGCCTATCGCGTGCCACCGCGCTGGCAGCGGCTCGCGCTGGTCTTGGCCATTCTGCCGTTCTGGACGTCGTACCTCGTGCGCTCCTACAGCTGGCTTCTGGTGCTGTCGGGCGACGGCATTATCAGCCAGGCGCTCCTGTGGCTTGGCTTGACCGATGACGGCGTATCGTTCGCCAACAGCCGCGGCGCGACGATTCTTGGTTTCGTCCATTTCTTCACGATGCTGCTGACGCTCACCATCTTCGCCAACCTCGTGCAGATCTCACCCAACTATCGCAAGGCTGCGGCGGACTTGGGCGCTTCACGACTGCAGATTCTGCTGCGCATCACGTTGCCGCTGAGTCTGCCCGGCGTCATGGTTGGCGCGTTTCTAACGTTCGTGTTGGCGATCGGCGACTATGTGACGCCGCAGATTTTGGGTGGCAGCCAGGAACTCCTGATGCCCCAGGCGATCCTGCTTCAGGTCCAGCGCAGCGCCGACTTTCCGATGGCATCGGCCATGAGCATGGTCCTGATGGTCGTCGTCACGCTTGTCTTCTTGGCTTCAGCGCGCTGGCTCAAGATGGAGCGCGTGTGATGTCGCGCGCGAACGCAAGGCGCCTGCTCTCCGCTCTGCCGCCGGCGGTCTACATTGTCGCGATCTATACCTTCATCTTCCTACCGGTCGTCGTCCTGGTGCTGTTCTCGTTCCAGGACGGCCGGTTGCCGGTGCCGCCGCTGAAGGGGCTGTCGACGCGCTGGTACGAAGCCATCTTCGCCGACCGGGATCTGATGGGCGCACTCGGCAACTCCATCGTTGTCGCCGTCGTCTCGTCGTTGATCGCGATGATCCTGGGCTTTCTCGGTGCCCACGCGCTGGCGCGCCACCGGCTGCCGGGCGCCACGTTCCTGCAGTGGTTGTTGATGGCGCCGCTCTCCGTCTCCTATCTGATCATCGCGATGGGCCTGCTGATCACCTTCACGTCGGCCGGCGTGCCGAAGTCTTTGTGGGCGGTCGGCATCGGCCATGTCGTCATCAACATGCCGCTTTGCTTCGGTATCTGCCTGTCCCAGATGGGCGGCCATCAAGTCTCCGCCGAACGCGCGGCGCGCGATTTGGGCGCCAGTGAGTTCAAGGTGATCCTGCTGATTAGCCTGCCCATGTTGTGGCCTGCTCTGCTCGCGTCGTTTTTCTTGTCGTTCACACTGTCATGGGACGAGTTCGTCATCGCGTGGCTGGTATCGCGTTTCGAGGTCACCTTGCCGGTCGAAATCTGGAGCCTGCTTAGAGGCGGTCTCAACCCCAAGACGAACGCCATCGGTACGGTGGTGTTCGCCATCTCGATGGCTTTGCTTGTGGTGATCGAGGTGCTGCTGTCGCGTCGAAGGAAAGCATCATGACCGAGCCCCTGGTCCGCATCGAACACGTGTGCATGGCGTTTGGCGACACGGTGGCGGTCGACGACGTGTCGTTGGACATCGCGCAAGGCCAGTTCGTTGTCCTGCTCGGACCGTCGGGCAGCGGCAAGACCACGGTGTTGAACATTCTGGGCGGGTTCCTGGAGCCGACCGCCGGCCGGGTGCTGATTGCCGGAGACGACGTTACCAGTATCGCGCCGGCACGCCGCCCGACAACGACGGTATTCCAGGACTACGCCCTCTTCCCGCATATGAGCGTCGCGGCCAATGTCGGGTTTGGCCTGGCCATGCGCAAAATTGGTGGCGCCGAACGCCGGCAACGCGTCGGCGAGGCCCTCGCGATGGTCGGCCTGGGCGAAATGGGATCGCGCCGTGTACATGAGCTGTCGGGCGGCCAGCGCCAGCGTATTGCGCTTGCCAGGGCGCTGGTCGTCAATCCCAGCGTGCTGCTGCTCGATGAACCGCTTGGCGCGCTTGACCTTAACCTGCGCCGGCAGATGCAGGAGGAGTTGCTGCACATTCAGCGCCGCCTCGGCACAACCTTTGTCCACGTAACCCACGACCAGGACGAGGCGATGAATATTGCCGACACCATCGTCGTCATGAACGATGGCCGGATCGAGGATGTCGGTCCGCCCGACCGTATCTATCTGAAGCCGCGTACCCGGTTCGTCGCGACCTTCATGGGTGAAAGCAATATCTTGGCGGGGCGTGTGACAGACGCTGCCGGTGGACGGGTCAGCGTCGAGACGTCTGTCGGAGTCATGACTGTCGAAGGCGACAGTGCGGTCGGTTCGGACGTCCATCTGTCGATACGCCCTGAGCAGCTCAGCATTGGCTCAGCCGGCGGCGACGCGATCGGACTGGGGCGGGCCACGGTCAGCGAGCGCGCCTTCAACGGCTCTCACATGCGATGTCACGCCAAGGGCGGGCCTGACGGCCGGCTTGATTTCTTGCTGCACCTGCCCCAGCGAAGCACCGTCGAGCCGGGTCAGGAGATCGAACTAGCGGTCGCCGAAGCCGACGTTGTCCTGCTGACCGACTAAGCCGCGTTAGTCTGCAGCTGGGCAGCCGGCCTTGCGGCGCCCGGCAATGTACTCGTCGGCGACCTCAACCATCCGCTCCCGCCCCATGCTGGCGTAGTGGCCACCGTGACAGACGCTCACCGGCAGTTCCTTCACGCGCTCCATGCTCTCCACGTAGTCGTCGGCGTTGGAGTCCTCGCCGTCGTCAATGAGGTTGCCGTCATAGATGCAATCGCCCGAGAAGAAGATCCCTGATTTGCGCTCGAAGAGTCCCAACTCGCCGAGCGAGTGACCCGGCAGGTAAAGCACGTCGAAGACACGGTCGCCAAGATCGATGACGTCACCATCGTCGACCAGCCGCGTCGGCGGCGCGGCCTTCACGGTGTAGGTTTCCACGTCAAAGCCCTCATAGGGATAGGCGGTGAAGATATCGGCGGTAACGTATTGGTCGATCGCCATGTTCTCGCGCGTCGGCGACGTCATGATGTCAACTTCCGCACCGTGCATGATGCGTTCGTCAAACTCGTGATGGGCACCCACATGGTCGAAGTGACTGTGGGTCCCCAGGCACCAGACCGGCCGCTCGGCCAACAGTGCGATGCTCTCACGAAGTGGCGCGACGCCTAATCCCGAATCGACCAAGAGATCGCGGTCTCGCCCCCTGACATGCCACATATTGCAGCGGATACCGGGGTCGACATGGGGTTCCCAGATCAGCGTCACGTCGTCGCTGAGCCGCTCGGTCGCGTACCAGTCTTTGGCTGTCGGTATCGTCATCGTTGTCGTCTCGCTGCCTTGGGGGTCGGCTTCACTATAAGGCAGTGGCGCAGCGGCTGGCCACGACACAGATTTCCGTCGATTTGGCGACCGATCAGCGTATCGTTGGCCTAAAGAACAGGGTCTTTTGACAATGCCAGCACAAACACAAGCCGGCACGACGGATCGTTCCGGCATCATCGGCCAATTCGGGCCGACCTTTGACGTGCCGGTGGAACGTGGTGCTGTACGCGCCTTCGCGCGTTCCGTCTATGCGCCCTGGTCGGTCTATCTTGATGACGAGCGGGCCGTCATCCCCCCGACATTCCTGACAACGGCCAATGTCAACTGGGGCTATACGCTGGAGCGGCCACGCGGAACCGTGTTGGAAGAGCTGGATCATGACCTCAGCGTGCCGCTTCACGCCGAGGAGACGTATCTGTTTCACGGCACGCCGCCGCGCGTTGACGACCGGCTGACGGCGCGCGCCTGTCTGGAGTCCTTAACGGAGAAACCACGCAAACGTGGCGGTGGGCTGACTTTCCTGGTTCTGTTGACGGAGTTTCGCGACAGCGACGGCGTGCTTGTCGCCGAAGCGCGCTCGACCACGGTGACCACACACGGCGCATCAGATGAACCGACCGATTGGGGATCCGAACCGCCGGCTTACCAGCCCCGCTACGTAAGCCTGGAACCGCCCGACCCGTTTGCCGCGATCGCATCGGCCACATGGGTGGACGTTAATGTCGGCCGTGGTCCGGGGCCAATATCTCTGGGGCCCCTCACCATGCACGAGATGGTGCGCTATCAAGCCGCCGGCGGCGAGGACAACCCCCTGCACTACGACCTCGCCCACGCGCGCGCCGAGGGCTTTCCGGGCATGTTCGGCGTCGGCATGCATCAGGCCGGCGGCCTGGCGAGCTATGCCGCCCGGTGGCTGGGTCCACAGAACGTCCGCAGCTTCCGCAGCAGGTTCACTAACGTCTTCTGGGTCGGCGATCCCCTGACCTATGACGGCAAAGTCGTGGCGCTGCGCGAAGAGGACGGCCAGCGGTTCGCTGACCTGGAGCTGACCTGCACGCGCGACAGCGATGATGCTGTCATTGTCCATGTCTGGATGACATTCGAACTCGCTGTCTAAAGACAGGCACCGGGTCGACCGCGTGTCACAACATAGTTTGCGCCTGTCCGCTACATAGGGCGAATCTATGCCGATTGCTCTGGACCTCGCGTTCATCGATACCATAAGGTCGCCTCGGCTGCCGTGATCGGCACGCGGGTTTCTATGTCGGGAGCGGATCATGGCGGCACGCAAGCCGGTTAATCCCACACTGAAGAAGCTGAAGGCGCTGGCCAAGCTGCCGATCGAAAAGGCGTGGGCGCTGCCACCGGAGATCTATCACGATCCGGAAATACATGCGCTCGAAACGGAGCGCATTTTTCGCCACGACTGGCTGTGCGCCGGACGCGCAGAATCAATTCCAAAAAAGGGCGACTACTTCACTTATCGAATCGTCGACCAGCCGATCATCGTGATCCGCGGCTCAGACGGTGCGGTGCACGCGTGGTCGAACATCTGCCGCCACCGCATGATGCGCCTGCTGGACGGCTCCGGCAGTTGCCGGCGGATCGTCTGTCCCTATCACGCCTGGACCTACGACATCGACGGCCAGCTCGTCGCGGTCAAACACATGGATAGGACCGAAGGCTTCGACAAGTCCCACATTCGCCTGCATCCCGTTCGATCGGAGGTCTGGAACGGCTGGGTCTATGTCACCTTGAACGACGAGGCCCAGAGCGTCGCTGAGCTGTTGGCGCCGCTTGACGAGATCACCGCGGACTACCGCATGGGCGACTACGTGGAGGTCGTGCGCCAGGACCACGTCTGGAACACCAACTGGAAGCTGCTGACCGAGAACTTCATGGAGGGTTACCACCTGCCGGTGACCCATCGCAAAACGGTCGGCAGTTTCTTCCCGGCCGAGGAGACCGAGTTCGGCGACGGCAAGCCGCACGAGGCCTTCACCTACCAGTTGTTTCAGAAGACGACCGAGGCGCCGATCGGTACTGCGCACCCCGATAACAAGGTGCTTAAGGGCCGGTGGCGCACGACCTCTGTCATGCCGACGGTGTTCCCCAGCCACATGTATGTCCTGGCGCCCGACCACCTGTGGTACCTGTCGCTGCAGCCGGCTGGGATCGATATGGTGGCGATCCGCTACGGCGTCGCATTCGCGCCGGAGAAACTGGCGGACACCAACGACCGCGACGCCCTGGTCAACGATGCTGCCGAGTTCCTCTGGGAGGTCAACCTGGAGGACCGCTTCGTCGTCGAAGGGCTCTTCGAAGGCACCGCCGCGCCACTCGCCGAGGCCGGCCCGCTGTCATGGCTTGAACGCGAGAACCACGAGTTCGCTGGTTACCTCTCTCAGCGGCTGACGTCCTAAAGGCCTATCTCGCGACAGGGCGTGAACGCGTCCTCCGCTTGCCCATAGTCGTCACGTAGCGCGGCAATCTCCGGGCGGTCCAGATAGACAAACCGGCCGTCCCGCCAAAGCACCTCGCCGTCGAAGGTGATTGTGGCATCGATCAGCACCGGCGATACCTCACCCGGCGGCTCATCGCCGCACGTATGCAGGTGCGTGTAACGCGGGCTATTGAAAGCGACGCTTCCCCAGCGCGAGAACGAGTCGACCATTCGGCCGTCATAGACCGTTTTGGGATGTATGCCCGCGTGCCATGAGAAGATCTTGCCGCCATCGATATCGAACAGCGATGCCACGTGGTCGAAGTGCGCGGCGACGCGTTCGGCGTTCGGGCCTTCGAACCCATCGATGCGCCCTGCCTTGAGGCTGAGGGTGACGGGCTCGTCGAGCACAAAGCCCTCGGGTTCGTAGTGCCGGTTCAGCGTCGCGTTTATCCACCGCGTGACAAGCCGGCCATTCATGGTGGCGGCGTCGAGCGGTCGGAAGATACCGATCGGGAACAGCCGCAACTGGAAATCGCCCGCGTCTTCTTCGATCGAAAAAGGCAACGATGACGAGCTGATGTCGCTGCCCAGAGGGCAGGTGATGCGCCATGCGCCACCGTCGGCAATGCGTCGCGTCAGGCGGTCGAGGACAGCGACCATCAACCCGTGGGGCACACGGCTGAAACCAGCGGCCATGAGCTCAAGGCTGAGCACATACGTCATCGTCTTGGTGCATGCTTCGGGCGCGCCCTGAAATCGAAACTGGTCGCCGATGCGTGCAAAGAAAATGGTGTGGTCGACCTCGCTCATGGCGCGCGCCAGGGCGGCCGGAAAATCATCAGGGCTAACCGATGCCGGTCCCCGCTGCCGTAGCACATGACAGCCCAATTCTTCGGCTACGGTCGCGACGAACGCGGCGACGGCGGGATCGTAGCCGTCGGTGCCGTCGCTTTCGACGAGCAGCAGGCGGTCTCCCGAAGCGACGCCGACGCAGCCCTGAAGCAGGTTAAGCGCGCCGGCGCGTGCAAGTTGTTCAATGCCGTTGATCAAATCGGCCCCTCGCCTCTCTTGGACCGCGCCTCGCAGACGCGGCTGATAGCACGAGCATGGATGCCATGCCCCCATAGACTACGGCACAGCGCGGTTCACGGCCATGCCGCGCCTTTAGCATCTGCTGTGATAGAATGACGCCAGGGACATACGCTCTGCCTGAGGAGGTGTCCGTGACGCAGTCTACGCCAACCTACCTGTTCGAGCCTGCGGAGAAACCGTCGCTGGACGTGGTCGATGTGCCGCTGATCGAAGCAACCGATGACTCCGTCAAAGGCTATGGCCACCTGGTCGACCAACCCGACGACGTCGAGATCGAAATCGTACGTTGGCCTCAGCAGGGCTGGCGACCGGTCGACGACGGCACCGGCGACGAGGCCGGCTGGGTCGAGGGTGTCTTCCACGGCAGTTGGGCCGGCGACGTCCTGATGGGCACCAACGATGCTGTCAACGGCCACTACGTCCTCGGCTGGTCAACCGACC
>JBCCIS010000086.1 GCA_039028155.1 Pseudomonadota bacterium | reverse complement strand
TCACTACCTTCGTCAATCAAAACATTCGCCTTCACGGGTTCTCCATTAACACCGCGCAGATGGACGACTGTGGTGCCAAGTGCCACGCCTCTCGTCTTCTTGCCTGTCTTGCGTACAGCGACATTCGACCTTACTGTACAGGCGTTGTCCTCGTCTGTGCTCGTGGTGTTGGAAACCTCCCTCTGCTCGTCGCTGCGATGCAGCAGCGGGTGGTGTCTACTGTTACAGTCATCGATGCCACAAGCCGTCTTCTCCTGACAAGTCCTGATGCTGTGGCCTTTATTCATCTTTTGTAGACACGCAAAGCAGAGATTCTTGTCTTTGGCCTCCGCGTATCTTTGTGGTTGCGTCATCTCGTTGAACCTTTCGCAGTCACTTGTGGCGTGCTCTTCATGGCAGATTGGACACCCGGTTGCCTTGCTCTCCTGTACTGACGCTGACGTCTGGTGTGACTTTACTTCGCCGTAGCGCTGCCTCGGTCGTTCACTGGTGTCCTCCGCCTGCGACGGTCAGTACATCGGCTACGGTCCGGAGTCATCGGAGCTGGTCGGCATTCCCGACCCCGAGACTTTCGTGCAGCTGCCCTGGGACAAGCGCGTCGCGCGCGTCTACGTGACGTGTTTCCGTAACCGGGAAGAAAAGAAGGACCCCGGCGGTTTCTTCACCGGCGACTGCCGCGGCAACCTGCGCCGCATCCACGACGACTTCCAGAAGAAACACAAGGGCATGCATCTCAGGCACGGCACCGAGCCGGAGATGATGTGGCTGAAGAAGGGCGAGGACGGCCTGCCGAACGGCGGTTTCTCCAAGCCGAACTGCTACCACATCGACCAGTTCGAGAGCCTGCGCCCGGTCTTCATGAAGGTCATCGAATACAGCCGCGCCATGGGCCTGGACATGATCCAGGGCGACCATGAGGACGCGCCCGGCCAGTTGGAGCTGAACTTCCAGTTCGACGAGGCCCTGCGCACCGCCGACCGGCTGAGCACCTACCGCCAGATCTGTGCCCAGGTCGCGCGCGAGAACAATCTAATCGCCTGCTTCATGTCGAAGCCGTTCATGGGCGTCTCGGCCAATGGCTGCCACCACAACGTCTCGCTGTGGACCGGCGGCAAGGACGAGGTCAATTCGCTCGGCAACGGCAACAGTCTGCCGGGTCTGAAGGAGAACTTCAGCTATCGCAAGGGCGGGACAAACCTGTTCATGCCGTCTGGCAAGGACAAGCAGAAGCCGGGTCCGGTCGGTCTGAAAGCCATCGGCGGCGTCATGGCACATCTCGATGCGCTGACCGCGATCGGCTGCCCGACCGTCAACAGCTATCGCCGGCTTTGGGACACGGGCTTCTGGGCACCGGTCTTCGCCGACTGGGGATATCAGAACCGCACCACGGGCATGCGCGTGTCGGCGCCCGGCCGGTTCGAGTATCGCGCCGTCGACTCCATGGTGAACCCCTATCTGATGGCAGCGGCCATCATCCAGGCGTTCGACCACGGCATCACCAAGAAGCTCGACGCCGGCGAACCGGAAGAGCGGAACATCTATGAGGCCATGGAAGAGGGCAAGCAGGTCAAGAAGCTGCCGATGTCTCTCGGCGACGCCCTGAAGGCCCTCGAGAACGACGACGTCATCAAGTCCGCCATGCCCGGCGACATGTACAAGGTCTACAAGCACTACAAGACCAACGAGTGGGAAACCTTCATGGCCACCGTCACCGAGTGGGACCTGGAGACCTATTGGGATTGCCTGCCCTAACAGGCGTTTACATCAACGGCGGCGGTCTTGCGCGCCGCCGCCGTTGCCGTCTTTAACGAAAAGGAGGACGACACCCATGTGTGGTATCGCCGGAATAATTCACCGCAACGGCGCGGGTGATATCGGCACCGAGATGACCGCCATGCTGCAGTCGCTGAAACACCGCGGCCCGGATTCGACGGGTTTCGCGGTCTACGGTTCGGCCGGTAGCAACGAGTATGTCATGCGGTTCATGGTCGCCGAACAGGAAGACCTCACCAAGGGCTACGAGATCCATGATGAGGTCAAGCGGCGGCGCGCCGAAGTCGACAAGCGCCTCACCGGCCTGGGTGTCAACATCACCGAAAAGGTCGACGCGACCGAGTATGCCTTCCGCTATCGCTTCACGTTCGACGGCGATATGCGCAAGATGGCCGACTTCGTCGAAGACGTCGAAGGCACCGAGATCCTGTCGCTCGGCAGCGCGCTTGAGCTAATCAAGGATCTGGGTGACGCGACGACGGTCGCCGACCAGTACAAGCTGCAGGGTTTCAAGGGCACCCACGCCATCGGCCACACCCGCATGGCGACGGAGTCGGATGTCGATATCCGCTCCGCCCATCCTTATTGGGCTTATCCCTATAACGACATCTCCGTCGTGCATAACGGCCAGCTGACCAACTACTGGATCATGCGCCGTGAGATGGAGCGCAAGAACTTCCGCTTCCAGTCGAGCTGCGACAGCGAGCTGATCGCGGTCTATCTCGCCGACAAGCTGGAATCCGGTGTCGACCTGGAAACCGCGATGCATCAGTCGATCGACGAACTGGATGGCGTCTTCACCTATCTGGTGGCGACCAATGACAGCTTGGGCATGGCCAAGGACGTCATGGCCGCCAAGCCGATGGTTCTCTACGAAAGCGACGACCTTGTCGCGATGGCGTCCGAAGAAGTCGCCATCCGCCAGGTGCTGCCCCAGGAAATCGACACCGTTGACCCCTATGACCGGGAGGTTCGGGTATGGCGAAACTAGAGACAGACGATCATGTCAGCCATGAAATGGGGCTGCACACCGAGCAGCTGACCGGACGTACCCAGCAGCGCTTCTTCGATCTCGAAGAGTCCGACAATCTGCTTTACCCGGAAGCGCCGGATGTCGACTTCAACAAACGTGCCGAGGTCGACGCCGCCGAGATGGAGATCTCGGAGATCAATCTGAAGATCCGGTCGCTGATGGCGGAAGGGTACGGTTCGATCGTCATCAAGAACCCGCTGGCGCGCCACTCGCTGGGCGTCGGCATCCTGAGCCGCCTGAACCTGACCTTTGAAGGCAGCCTGGGTTACTTCGGCGTTGGCCTGATCGACGGTCCGAACGTGCGCGTCACCGGACGCGTCGGCTGGTCGTGCGCGGAGAACATGATGGCCGGCACGGTCGTGGTCGAAAAGAACGCCGGCTCGACCTTTGGCGCGGCGATCCGCGGTGGCGACCTCGTCTGCAAGGGCGATGTCGGTTCGCGTACCGGCATCGACCAGAAGGGCGGCACCATCATCGTCGGCGGGCGCACCGGTGCGTTCTCCGGCTTCATGATGCAGCGCGGCCGCATGGTCGTGCTGGGTGACGCCGGCAAGAACCTCGGCGATTCCATGTATGACGGCACCATTTTTGTCGGCGGCAAGATCGAGGATCTGGGCGTCGACGCGGTCGAGGGCGAAATGACCGAGCTCGACAAGGCATGGCTGGAGCGCAAGCTGAAGATGTACGGCCTGGAGGCGCCTAACGGCGTCGAGAACATGACCAAGATCGTGGCCGGCAAGCAGCTGTGGAATTACGACAACCTCGAGCCGTCGGAAAAGAAGATCGTCCTCTAAGGGCGGTCTTTTCAGGAGTTAGAACATGGCGAAAACAAAAGAAGACGTCACCGAACACGCACCGGGCACGACCCGAAACAAGGATATTCTGGGTGAGAATTTCCTGTTTACCCCGCGTGTTGTCGACGACATCCACATCAAGGCCGAACTGGGCCGCTACCGCATGCGTGGCATGGCGCTGTTCAAGAAGATCCCGACCTGGGACGACTTGACCTTCCTGCCAGGCACGCTGACCCGCTTCGTGATCGAAGGTTATCGTGAGAAGTGCGATACCAAGACGGTCATCGGCCCGCGCGCCAAGCGACCGATCGAGCTCGACATCCCCGTCTACGTGACGGGCATGAGCTTTGGCGCGTTGAGCTACGAGGCGAAGACCGCGCTGGCCCGCGGCGCGACGATGGCTGGCTCGGCGACCTGCTCCGGCGAAGGCGGCATGATCCCTGACGAGCGCCGCTTCTCCGAGAAGTGGTTCTATCAGTGCATCCAGTCGCGCTACGGCTTCAACCCGCACCATCTGCTGCTGGCCGACGGCTGCGAATTCTTCATCGGTCAGGGCTGCAAGGTCGGTCTGGGCGGCCATCTGATGGGCCAGAAGGTGACCGACCAGGTCGCCGAGATGCGCTCCCTGCCCGCCGGTATCGACCAGCGTTCGCCGGCGCGCCACCCCGACTGGCTGGGCCCGGACGATCTGGCTCTGAAGATCCAGGAGATCCGCGAAGCCACCGATCACCAGATCCCGATCCAGCTCAAGCTTGGCGCGGCGCGCGTCTATGACGACGTGCGTATGGCGGTGAAGTGCGATCCCGACTCCATCTATATCGATGGCATGGAGGGCTCGACCGGCGCCGGCCCGCATCTGGCGACCGAGGAGACCGGTGTGCCGGGCATCGCGGCAATCCGTCAGGCGCGGCGTGCCATCGACGACTTGGGCAAGCGCGGCGAGATCACGCTGATCTATGCCGGCGGCGTCCGGAACGGCGGCGATCTGGCCAAGGCGCTGGCGCTGGGCGCCGACGCGGTGGCCATCGGCACCACGGTGATGATGGCGCTCAACTGCAACAAGGACATCCCGGAGGCCGACTACGAAGGCACCATCGGGGTCCCCGCCGGCTACTGCTATCACTGCCACACCGGCCGTTGCCCGGTAGGCGTCGCGACCCAGGACGAGGAGCTCAGGAAGCGCCTCAACCCCGACGACGCGGCGGAGCGTGTCTATAACATCCTGCACACGCTCACCATTGAAGCGCAGATGATGGCGCGCGCCTGCGGCAAAACCAACGTGCACAGCCTGGAGCCGGAAGACCTTGCGGCTCTGACCATGGAGGCGTCCGCCATGGCGGGCGTGCCCTTGGCCGGCACCAGCCACACGGTCGGCGTCGCCGACTACCACCACCTTTAGGGAGATGCCTCGATGAGCGACGTCAAGGATATCGACCATTTTCTGAAGACCGACGGTCTCGACACCGAGCGCGAGAAGGTCATCGGCCAGCACATCGGCTATCGCTACGATGTCAACCTGCTGCCCGATTACGACAAGCTCACGCCGTTCTTGAAGGACTACATCGAGATCATGGGCTGGGACGACCTCAACTGGTTGGAGGACGTCCACATGGGATACGAGGAAGGCAGCCCGGCGGTGTTCGACCGCAACGCCAACGGCTGGATCCGTCTGCCGTCCGACATGGAACTGCCGGACAACCAGCAGGACCGCGACATGATGGCGCGCGAACTGCTGATCAAGTTCCAGATGTCGGATCGCCATCCCATGCGCGACCTCAACAAGGCCTATCGAAAGTTCTAGGCTGCATCTTCGACCGGTTGCGGCCATAGAGGCCGCCGGTCAGAACAATGAAAAAAGGCTCCGGACTGGCAGACGTCCGGAGCCTTTTTTGTAGTGTTTTGGCTTAAGCGAGCGGCGGCTTAACTGCCGCTGCTATCGCTGCTTCCGGAATCATCACTGGTCGATCCGGAATCGCTGGACCCGCTGTCACCTGAACCGCCGTCATCACAGGCGGCCACGCCAAGACCCAGCGCCATGGCAGCAAACAAAGCCAAAAGTACCTTCCGATAATGATCAATCATTTGTCTTCCCCCGTCCCAGACACCGGCGGTCCCAGATCTTTCGTCCGACACCACTCGGTCTCTATCGAGCAAAAAGGAGCACAAGACGTGCACTTCGGCATGAACCCGGCCGAAACATCTTGTACCGGCGCACCGGCACATCCGGTGTGCCCGAAACGATTATGACGGATGATGCCGCGCGCATGAAGGGTCTCGATTGACCTGAATTGGCACAGGACGCCGGGCCGCTCGGTTTTCCGTTCGGCATCCAACATCTTACATTAACGATTGGCGCCAAACCCCTGTCGACGATGGCCAGCATTCATCAACGCGAGAGCCGGTGGCACGAAGGATGACGGACGCTCGTGACCACGCCCTCGGCGGCGAACCAAATCCGGCTTCTGTTTTGTGGCTGGCAAGCAGGACCATCTGCCGCAGAGGTAGCATCTGATTCGGCGAAGGGATCGATCTGAGCACTTCACCGTCAGGCGATCAGCCGGCCGGCGGGAACGCTGTGCCCTCGTCCCAGATCGGCCAGAACGCGACCGGTATGACATCGGGCGGCATGTTCGGATTGAACATTCTGTTGTGCCATATGAGCGCCTGCGCCAAACGGTGGTCTTCCTGAAGCCGCTCGATCCGGCACGGCAGACGATAGCTCTGGCTGAATTGCCGGAAGGCCAACACACACCGCTGGTCCTCGGCGATCTCCGCAAGCGTCGTGCCGGCGCCGAATAGTGCGAGCAAGGCGTCACAGAACAAGTCGGCCTTTTGAAAGTATGCCGATGACAGGAACTGGACGGCCTTCTTGAACCGATCTTGGGGGTCCATGGTGCGTTGCACGATGTGGCGAAACTGATCCGTCGTCGCGTCCGGTTCCGCCTCGCAGATGACGACGATGATGCGGCCAAGGTCGTCGCCATTCGTGCGCTGCAGCGCCGGGCGCATGCCCTCGGAAGGCCGTCCGGCCTCCCGGCGCATGGCATGCTGGCGGATGCGGCATTGCCACCCCAGGAAGTGGCGCCTGAGCGCCGCACCCGCATCGGTCAGGCTGTCATTCTCGGCCATCAGATCTGCACCAAGCCCTTGAAACAAAGCGGTTTTCTATCACCGACGAGGATCGCTTCAAACCCCTTCGACAAGTTTCCTGAGGGGAAAGAGTTGATAACGAATGGCAACACTGTTGCAGCGGAATAAAAACTCCCTAGACTTTGCGCGACATCAAGGTGGGACATCATAACGCCGCCAGATGGGAGCCAGTGCGTTACTAAACGAGGGGGATCTGGGGAATGACTGACGGTTTAGACTCTCTAATCGTCATCTTCACGGAATTCTACTATTGGGTCACGGTCGTCATGATGTTCCTGATCCATGTCGGGTTCTGTGTTTATGAGGTCGGCGCTTCGCGCCGCAAGAACATCCAGCACACGTTGATGAAGAACACGATGCTCATCCCGCTGGTGACCATCACGTTCTTCTTCTTTGGCTGGTGGATCTATTTCGCGTTTCCGGCCTTCCCGTTCATGGGCGGTCTTATGGATGCGCCACACGCTGTTCCGTGGTCGGAACTCATGGGAACGCATTTGGGCGGTGCCATAACGGTTCAGACGGAAAGCATGAACGTGGCCGATCACGGCTGGTGGGCTCGAATCAATGGCGTGTTCTGGGCGGCGTTCCTGCTGTTCTCGTGGACAACTGCCTCGATCGTCTCGGGTGCGGTTATCGAGCGCATCAAGACCCAGGCATTCTTGATCCTGGCCGTCCTCGTGGGTTCGGTAACGTGGATTATCGACGCCGCTTGGGGCTGGTCCTGGAACGGCTGGATGGTTCAGTTGATGGGCTACCACGACGCATACGCGTCATCGGTGGTGCACGGCATCGCCGGCGGTTCGGCGCTTGGCATCCTCGTGGTGCTCGGCCCCCGTCTCGGCAAATTTGCCGCCGACGGCACGCCGCGCGACTTCCCGCAAAACAATCCCTGGCTCGTCACGGTCGGCCTGTTCCTGATCTATACGGGCTTCTGGGGTTTCTACGCGGCCTGCAATATTCCGATCATTGATTTCAATGGTGCGGTGCTGGGCGTTGAGGATACGGATGCCTACTTCACGGCAACCAATATTTATCTAACCCCGACATCGCTATCGGCGATCACGTTCAACTTCCTGATGTCGCTATCAGGCGGTCTGCTTGCTGGTTACATGGTGAGCCGCGGTGACCCGTTCTGGAGCTATTCGGGCGGTCTGGCCGGCGTTATCTGTGCGTCAGCGGGCAATGACCTCTATCATCCGATCGAGTCCATGTTCATCGCCATCATCGGCGTCTGGTTCGCCTACAAGATGCATCACTGGGTCGAACGTCGGTTCAAGATCGACGACGCGGTTGGTGCCGTCGCGGTGCACGGCTATGCCGGTTTCCTCGGCACGGTCATCTGCGGCTTCATGTTGTGGGGCTATCCGTCCAACGTCGCCGACACCGCCAACCTCGGTTGGTTCGGTAATGTTGACGGCGTGGCGATGATCAATCCGCTGGGCAACTTCCTCGGCGCCATGATCATGTTCTGGGTCTTGGGTTTCATCCCATGCTGGGTCGTCTCGAAGATCCTGGCTTCCCTGGGATGGCTGCGTGTACCGCGCGAAGTCGAACTCGCCGGTCTCGACACCCACGACTATGGCGATGCGTTCCCGTACTTCCCGTATCGGGACACATCACTCGAGGATGTTGACCGCGAACTGGCCCGTGGCCAAGGCGACTGAACCTTAAGGAGGAACGAGCATGTCGACGAATGTCGAAAGTTGGGGTGATGTCGCAAACCTAGGCGCCATCTACCCGTTCCCGGGCATCGAGATGATCCTCGTGATCCTGGGTGTCGTGTTCTGGATCATCTGGCATATCTGGCAGATCCGATCCGAAAACGATGAGTACGACCGGGCCTTGAATCACTACCGCGAGGTTGGTCTGGACAAGGCACTGGATCATCGAGGTACCTACGACGCCATGGTTGAGAAGTAGCCCGGCGTCGACGGAGATGATCAAGGGCGGTGGGCTCCGGTCCACCGCCCTTTTTCTTTGCTCAAAGCGCCGTGAAACCGGCATTTTTTGTCGCCCAGTGGCTTGACCCGCCGGGTGATTCTGAAGACCATGAACTAATCCAATTTTGGACCAATTTGACCAATTAAGACCGGGCGCGACACCAGACGTCGATTCCTTGCGCGATCGCTGCAGGGCCGCCACTAAAGTCCCGCCAAACCACATCCCGATAACGCCGCGTCAACAGGGGAACACCGATGGCCACGCCGAAATCCGATATTGAAATTGCCCAAGCCGCCACGCTCAAACCAATCATGGAAGTGGCCAAGGACAGGTTGGGTATCGAGCCCGAATATCTGGAGCCCTATGGCCACACCAAGGCGAAGATTTCGCTGGACTATATCCGCAGCCTCAAGGACCGGCCCGACGGCAAACTGATCCTGGTCACCGCGATCACGCCGACGCCTGCCGGCGAAGGCAAGACGACGACGACGGTCGGCCTGGGCGATGCGCTCAACCGGATCGGCAAGAAGACCCTGATGTGCCTGCGCGAACCGTCGCTGGGTCCCTCCTTCGGCATGAAGGGCGGCGCGGCTGGCGGCGGTTATGCCCAGGTGGTGCCGATGGAAGACATCAATCTGCACTTCACCGGGGACTTCCACGCCATCGGTGTCGCCAACAACCTGCTGGCGGCGATGACCGATAACCACATCTATTGGGGCAACGCGCTGGGCATCGACACCCGCCGGGTTGCCTGGCGCCGTGTCGTCGACATGAACGACCGGGCACTGCGCCAGATCGTCAACAGCCTGGGCGGCGTCGCCAACGGCTTCGCGCGCGAAGACGGTTTCGACATCACGGTGGCCTCGGAGGTCATGGCGATCTTCTGCCTGGCGACCGACCTGCACGATCTGAAACGTCGTCTGGGTCAGATCGTCGTCGGCTATACCCGCGAGCGTAAGCCGGTCACCGCCAAGGAACTTAATGCCGAAGGCGCCATGGCCGCACTGCTGAAGGACGCCATCAAACCCAATCTGGTGCAGACGCTGGAGAACAACCCGGCCTTTGTCCACGGCGGACCTTTTGCCAACATCGCCCATGGCTGCAACAGCGTGCTGGCAACCACCACGGCTTTGAAACTGTCGGACTACGTGGTTACAGAGGCTGGCTTTGGCGCGGACCTGGGCGCCGAGAAATTCTTCGACATCAAGTGCCGCAAGGCGGGCCTGAAGCCTGACTGCGCCGTCATCGTCGCCACCATCCGCGCGCTCAAGATGCATGGCGGCGTCGCCAAGGAAGACCTGAAGGACGAGAACGTCGCCGCGGTCGAGGCGGGTTTCGCCAACCTCAGACGTCATATCGAGAACGTGCGCAAATTCGGCGTCCCCGCCATCGTCTCGGTTAACCGGTTCATCACCGACACCGATGCGGAGATGGCCAAGCTGCTGGAGCTCTCCGCAGCCGAGGGCATTAGCTGCGTCGAGGCCAACCATTGGGCCGAGGGCGGCGCCGGCGCCGAAGACGTGGCGCGCGCCGTGGTCGACATGATCGACAGCACACCCAGCGATTTCAAACCGCTCTACGCCGACGACATGCCGCTTTTGGACAAGGTCCGCACCATCGCGCAGGAGATCTATGGCGCCGACGACATCCAGGCCGACGATGCCATTCGCAAGCAGTTCCGCGACCTCGACGAAACGCCGGCGCGCAACTTCCCGATCTGCATGGCCAAAACCCAATACAGCTTCTCAACCGATCCGACGCTGAAGGCGGCACCGTCCGGCTTCAACGTGCCGATCCGCGAGGTCCGGCTGTCGGCCGGCGCCGAGTTCCTGGTCGTCATTACCGGCGCCATCATGACCATGCCGGGCCTGCCGCGCGTGCCCGCCGCCGACAAGATCGACGTCGACGACAGCGGTCGTATCTCGGGCCTGTTCTAACGTATCCGATCAAAGGTAATTGATCGGGGCCGGTTCGCGCTGTCGACCGGCCCCATTCATTTGTTTCCGCATCTTCAACACGGCATGGTCGCAACCCATATGCGGAGTCCATACCGGTTCCCCCATCCATGATGGCGCCGCTGGAACCGGCACCGTTCAGCAACTCGAGGGGGAGACACATCATGCTCAGCATCAACAGCACGGCACCGGATTTCACCGCCGATACGACCGAAGGCAGCATCAGCTTCCACGACTGGATTGGCGATGGCTGGTGCATTCTGTTCTCGCATCCCAAGGACTTCACGCCGGTTTGCACCACCGAGCTTGGCTACGTCGCCGGCCTGAAAAAGGAGTTCGACAAGCGCAACTGCAAGATCATCGGCTTGAGCGTCGACCCCGTCTCGAACCACGAGGAGTGGTCCAAGGATATCGAGGAGACACAGGGTCACGCGGTTAACTACCCCTTGATCGGCGACCCCGATCTGGAGGTCGCCAAGGCCTACAACATGCTGCCCGCCGACACCGGCGGCACGTCGGAAGGCCGCACGCCGGTCGACAACGCCACCGTACGCTCGGTCTTCGTGATTGGTCCGGACAAGCAGATCAAGGCGATGCTGACCTATCCAATGAGCACCGGCCGGAACTTCGATGAGATCCTTCGCCTACTCGATTCCTGCCAGCTGACCGCCAAGCACAAGGTAGCGACACCCGCCAACTGGCAGAACGGCGAGGACGTCATCATCGTACCGGCGGTGAAGGACGACGAGGCCAAGGAGCGCTTCCCGGACGGCTGGAAGGCGCCAAAACCCTATCTGCGCATTGTGCCGCAGCCCAAGGACTAGAGCAGATCCTGTCCTGATTGAATCGCTTCGCGATTCAATCAGGACAGGTGAATCTGCTCTACTTATAGATAGAGAGCGGATTCACATGGTTAGGTGGAACCGTCAAACGGTTCCACCTAACCATGATCCGCTCTAACCGCTCTGTCAGGAGCGTGGCAGGGAGCCCGGCGGACCTACCCGCCGGGCTCTTTGATTTTGTGCCGCCGCCGCATCATCTAAGATCCCACCATGGCGAAGGCGGATAGAGACGAACGGCCAGCCCCGGAGACCGCGGGCCCGGCGACGGAGGACGCACGCGATACCGGCGCGCGCGGCGCCGAGGCGATTCAGGCCGCACTCAAGACCATGCCGTCATCGGCCGGGGTCTACCGCATGTTGAGCGCCAAGGGCGAGGTGCTCTATGTCGGCAAGGCGCGGCATCTGAAGAAGCGCGTTACCGCCTATACCCAGCCCGGCAGGTTGGATCCCCGGCTGCACCGCATGGTCGCCCTGACTGCGCGCATGGAGGTTGTCACCACCCATACCGAAGCCGACGCGCTGCTGCTGGAAGCCAATCTGATCAAGAAGTTGAAGCCGCGCTTCAACGTCACCCTGCGCGACGACAAGTCGTTCCCCTATATCCTGCTGCGCGCCGACCACGCGTGGCCGCAGATCGTCAAACACCGGGGCGCCCGGCGCAAAAAGGGCGAGTACTTCGGGCCCTTCGCCTCGGCCGGCGCGGTCAACCAGACCCTGGTCGCCCTGCAGCGCGCGTTTCCCCTGCGCAGCTGCACCGACCACGTGTTCGCTAATCGCACCAGGCCGTGCCTGCAGTACCAGATCAAACGTTGCACCGCGCCCTGCGTCGACAAGATCGCCCTGGCCGACTATCAGAACATCGTCGACGAGGTGCGCGCCTTTCTGCGCGGGCGCACGCGCGAGGTTCAGGACAGCTTCGTCGAGCGCATGGAGGAGGCCAGCAACGAGTTGGCCTTTGAACGCGCCGCCGGATACCGCGATCGTATCCGCGCCTTGAACCACATCCAGGCGCACCAGGGCATCAATGTCTCGACCATCAGCGAAGCCGATGTTGTCGGGCTCTATCAGCAGGGCGGCCAGGCTTGCGTTCAGGTCTTCTTCGTGCGCAACGGCCGCAACTACGGCAACCGCGCCTTTTATCCCGTACGCACCAAGGATCAGAGCGGGCCGGAGGTCCTGGCCGCCTTCCTGAGCCAGTTCTATGAAGACAAGGAGGTGCCCAAGCTGGTCCTGGTCAGCGAGGAACCGGACGACAAGGCCCTGATCGAGGAGGCGCTCTCGGCCCGTGCCGAACGCAAGATCCAGGTGATCCGGCCGCAGCGTGGCACGCGGCGTGAGCTGATGGACCACGCCCTGGCCAATGCGCGCGATGCGCTCGGGCGTCGGCTCGCCGAAAGCGCGACACAACGCACTCTGCTGGAAGGCGTCGCCGAGCGCTTCGGCCTGGATGCCACGCCCGGCCGGATCGAGGTCTACGACAACAGCCACATCCAGGGCGCTCAGCCGGTCGGCGCCATGATCGTTGCCGGGCCGGAGGGCTTCATCAAGAACCAGTACCGCAAGTTCACCATCAAGGGTGACGCCGCCAACCGCGACGGTATCGGCGGCGACGACTACGCCATGATGCGCGAGGTCTTGACCCGGCGTTTCCAACGTCTGCTGAAGGAGGACCCAGACCGTCAGGAGGAAAGCTGGCCCGACCTGATCGTCGTCGACGGCGGCCAGGGCCAGCTTGGCTGCGCCGAGGAGGTGTTCGAGGAACTCGGCGTTTCCGGTGTCGCCGTCATGGGCGTCGCCAAGGGACCGGACCGCGATGCTGGGCGCGAGCGGTTCTTCATGACCGGGCGCCAGCCCTTCATGCTGCCGGAGCGCGATCCCGTGCTCTATTTCATGCAACGCGTCCGCGACGAGGCCCACCGGTTTGCCATCGGCGCCCACCGCCAGAAACGCGGCAAGGCGATCGGACGCTCGCTGTTGGACGAGATCGCCGGCATCGGCGCCAAACGCAAAAAGGCGCTATTGCACCATTTCGGCTCGGCCAAGGCGGTCTCGGAGGCCGGTTTGGCCGATCTGGAGCGTGTCGAAGGCATTGATCGTCGGGTCGCACAGCGGATTTATGACCACTTTCACCCGTAGAGCGGGTCGTGGTTGGGTCGAACCGATGGACGGTTCCACCCAACCGCGTGAATCCGCTCTCTATTTCTGAGTACAGCAGATTCACCCGTTTTGATGACATCGCAGAGCGATTCCAGCAAAACGGGATCTGCTCTAGTGTCGGCCGTGCTATAACCGGCGCGCCGCTGGCAAGCCCTGATTATGATGAAACGTCTGCCCAACATCCTGACCTTCGGCCGGATCGTCATCATTCCGGTCATCGTCGCGCTGTTCTTTTGGGACAGCCAGATGGCGCGCTGGCTCGCCTTCCTGCTGTTCGTCCTGGCGGCCGTGACCGACTTCGCCGACGGTTGGATCGCCCGACGGTTTCAGGTTGCCTCGCCACTTG
>JBCCIS010000085.1 GCA_039028155.1 Pseudomonadota bacterium | reverse complement strand
CCGTGGTCCAGGCGGTGAGGGCTTTCGGCGGGGCCGGTGCAGCCA
Source organism: Pseudomonadota bacterium (assembly GCA_039028155.1). Classification (NCBI taxonomy): domain Bacteria; kingdom Pseudomonadati; phylum Pseudomonadota; species Pseudomonadota bacterium. The sequence goes on along the minus strand of JBCCIS010000085.1, from coordinate 14,007 downwards.
TGCCTCGCAGGGTATGGACCGATGGTGCACCCGAATTTCGACGAGCAGTCGAAATCTTGCGAGAAGGGCAGCCGATGGAACATTGGCTCGCTCCCTCGCATCGCCCACAGGCGAACGGCGTGGCTGAAAGAGCCAACCAGACTCTCGCCACACAAGTGAGGGCGTGTCTCAACCTTAGCCGCGAACCGGCGTCAGATCAGCTTACTCGAAGGTGATCTCGACACGACGGTTGTTAGGCTCGCGAACGTTGTCGCCGGTCGGCACCATCGGATCGGTTTCACCGAACCAACGGATGTCCATGGCCGACTTCGGCACGCCCTTGCTGGCGAGGTAGTCAGCCACGGCGTCGGCACGACGCTCGGAGAGGCCAACGTTGTACTCGGCAGAACCGGACGTATCCGTGTGACCGCCGACCGAGATCAGGTTGACGCCTTGCGCCATAGCCTCGGCCGCGACGTCGTCCAGGAAGCCCTGTGCCAGCGGCGAGATCTTGTCGCTATCCCAGGCGAAGTAGACGATGAACTCGCTCACCACCTCTTCTTCCATGACGACGACTTCCTCAACCATCGCCGGGGCCATGGCGGCTTCCAGCTCTTCGATGGCACTCAGGTACTCCGCACGGCATTTAGCCAACTCGCGGGGCTGCCACTCGGCAACGCCACGGTCGGTGCGAACCGGGCCTTCCTCGGCTTCCTCGACCCAGCAGTCATACGTGACTTGGGCGCGGGCAGCGAGGTCAGGAAATTCGGAACGGCCGCCGCCGTCCAGAGCGGCGAGAAGCCGCGGACGCTCGGCGTTCAGTTCGGCATGCTCCTGCTCATCAGGGATGTACCAGAAGCTGTCATTGGGATCTTCCGGCAGAACCACTTCGCCGTTGCCGGCCATCTCGGCCTTGCTGGCAAAGTGAGCGGAGTCGATCCAATCGTAAAAACCGGCTTCCTTTTCAGCCAGTTCGACATAGCCCTGATGCAGAGCCATGGTGAACGGCGTGCCGGATGTCTCCATGTTTGCCACGCGGTCGATATTCGATCCGCAGGCTGCCAGCATAAGCGCGGCGGCGCCGGCCAGCATGGCTTTAAACGTTGCACTCATCTAAAAATCCCCCTCCCGATGAAGAGATAACTGGTTTCTAAGCTGCAATAGCCCCAAAAGGCAACACAATCGATCACCGCCTCGTACCCGACCTAGTCCCTTCAATCCGTGTCCGCGATCACACAAAGAGGGATTTACAAAAAGGCGTATAAGCGACTATCGAACGATCAGCACCTATCTTGGCGCAAACCCTTGCAAAAGCAAGGGGATAATAATGGCAACTGCAGCTTTTACATGACCTGTAGCAACTGGACCACGTCATACCCCAAAAGCCGAGAGCCACAACTTGTACCTTTCCAAAACAACAAGCAGAGCGCGGCAGCATGATTGAGGTCCGAAACCTTAGAAAAACCTTCAAAGACCTCGTTGCGGTCGAAGATGTAAGCTTTTTGGCTCGCGATGGCGAGATTACAGGTCTTATCGGCCCCAATGGTGCGGGAAAAACCACAACACTCCGCATTCTCTATACCTTGATGCGGCCCGATAGCGGCCACGCCTTGATCGACGGTTTCGATGCCACGTCCGAACCCCAGGACGTCCAGCGCCGGATTGGCGTTTTGCCCGATAACCGCGGTCTCTACCCCCGTCTGACCGGCCGTGAGCACGTTCGGTACTATGGCCGCCTGCATGGCATGGATAAAATGCAGCTAGAGGCGGCAATCAACGAACTGGTGACAACCCTGGGCATGGAAGACGTCGCGGATCGCCGCGCCAAAGGCTTCTCGAAGGGCCAGACGCTCAAGGTCGCCCTGGCACGCGCCCTGGTTCACCAGCCGCACAACGTGCTTCTGGACGAACCAACAAACGGCCTCGACGTCGCATCGAGCCGTTCGGTACGCGATCTGGTGCGCCGAATCCGCGACCAGGGGCGCTGCGTTCTGTTCTCCAGCCACATCATGTCCGAGGTCCAGGCGCTGTGTGACCGAATCGTCGTCATGGGCCATGGGCGCATTGTTGCCCACGGTACGCCGGAGGAACTCCGCGCGATGACCGGCCACAGCGATCTGGAAGAGGTTTTTGTGTCGATCGCCCGCGAAGAGGAGCGTATGCGGCGCGAAAACGATAAGGAGAAAGCCGTTGCTTAGACGCATCTCCATCGTTATCGGCAAGGAGCTGACCGACAATCTTCGCGATCGCCGTTCCACCATCCTGTCGCTGCTTTACCCGCTGATCGGTCCGATTCTGCTCGGCGCGCTCATCATCCTGGTGACACCGGGCCTGTCGACGCCAAAGGTCGGCGATCATGTCATTGTGGCGAAGGGCAGCGAGCATGCGCCGGATTTCGTCGATTTCATCCGCGCCCAAGGCTCCGACATCGTCGAGACCGGCATCGACGACATTGCCGAAGCCGTGCGCAAGGGCATGCACCCCTCGATCCTGGTCATTCCCAACAACTTCAGCGAGCTTCAGGACAGCGAACGGACCACCGAGATTGAGCTGATCGTCGATACGTCACGCCTCAGTTCGATCATGTCGATCAGCCGAACCATGGAATTGATCGACCGGTTCAACCGCCATTTGGCCGAACAGCGCCTAGTGTCGCGCAACGTGGAACCGGAAGTCGCCTATCCGCTGGAGGTCAACAGCGTCAACGTCGCGGCAAGCGTCTCGATCGGCGGCATCTTCCTCAACATGATGGCACCGTTCTTGATGTTCACCGTCTTTATCGGCGGCGTCTACATGGCGATCGACACGACGGCGGGCGAACGCGAACGCGGCTCGCTGGAGCCGCTGCTGACAAACCCCGTGCCCCGTTGGCAGTTCATGGTGGGCAAGTACCTGGCCTCGCTTGCCTTCACGGCACTGGCGGTACTGACAGGCGTGGTCGCCTACAAGGTCATCTTTGCGTTGATCGCGAACATGGGCGTTGACATCAAGGTCAATCCGCCGCTCGGCGACTTCGTGCTGATCTTCCTGCTTTGCGTACCGATCATGATGCTGGCGGTGGCCATCCAGGTGATCATCGCAACGGTCTCGCGCAGCTTCAAGGAAACCCAGACCCTGCTTGGTCTGTTGCCGCTGCTGCCGTCGTTGCCCGGCATGATCCTGGTGTTCTCACCAATCCAGACCAAAGCCTGGATGATGATGATCCCGACCTATGGCCAAACCGTGCTGATCAGCCAGATCGTTCGCGGCGAGGAGCCGAGCCTTGCCAACATGCTGCTGGCGAGTTTCACGACGGCGCTGTGCGCTGTCTTCCTGTGCTGGCTGGCCGCCAAGTTCTACGACCGCGAACAGGTTGCCTTCGCGGGTTAAGGCCTTCGAGGGTCAGGGCCTTCGAGGGTCAGGGCCTTCGAGGGTTAGGGCCGGCGATGCGAGCCCGCTGGCAAACGATCTAGCGCGGCTCGAACCCGTCGCGGAAAAACCTGAGCCAGTTACCGCCCATGATCTTGGCGACATCGGCTTCGCTGAGGCCTTTATCGAGCAGACCCTGGGTCAGGTTGGGGAAGTCGGCCGGCGTCTGGAACCAAGCGGGCCAGTCTGGCCAGCCGCCGCCGGCGGTCTTGGCCTCACCGGAATCGATCTCCTTGGACCAGCGGCCGCTCCTCATCCAGTCGAGATAGTCTGCCGAGAGTTTGCGGCACATATCGGTGCCGAAGCCGACATGATCGACACCCAGCATGGCGACGGTATCGGCTATCATGCCGCAATAGGCATCCAGCGTCGTGTCGGCGCCGCCGATATGGAAGGGATAGGTGCTGAAGCCCAGCATGCCGCCGCTTTCGGCAAGCGCCTTCAACAGGTCGTCGGACTTGTTGCGCAAGCCCTTGTGAAACGAAAGCGGGTTGGCGTGGGTGATGGCGACCGGCCGCGCGCTGATCTCGATCGCTTCCAGGGACGTCCGCTCGGCCGAATGGCTGAGATCAATGATCATGCCGACCCGGTTCATTTCGGCGATGACCTGGCGGCCGAAGCGGGAAATCCCGGGGTCGCTGGTCTCGTAACAACCAGCGCCGATCAGGCTCTGGTTGTTGTAGGTCAGCTGCATGATGCGCACGCCAAGCTCGTGAAACACCTGGACCAGCGCCAAGTCGTCTTCTATCGGCGAGCAGTTCTGAAACCCGAAGATGATGCCCGTCTTACCGGCGGCCTTCGCCGCCTCAATATCCCCAGCGCGGCGCACCGGCATGACGATATCGCCGTGCTTTTCGAAGAATCGATGCCAGCGGCCGATGTTGTCGAGGGTCGCGCGCGCGTCCTCCCAGAAGACGAGGGTTACATGAACGGCCGTGACGCCGCCCGCGCGCAGTTCCTCAAGCAACGCGCGGTCCCAGTTGCTTGCCTGGAGTGCGTCGATGACGATGAGGTCGTCGTGGATGGCCGGTGACGTCATGACGCGTTCCTGTTTCGTGCGGTGATCGCGAGCGCGTGGGCGTCAAAACCTTCATAGCGCGCGAAGGCTTCGGTCTCGGCCGCCAGCGCGTCATAGCCTTCGCGGGTCAGGTGGGCGACAGAGATGCGCTTCATGTAATCCATCACGCCCAAAGCCGAGGCTGAGCAAGCCTTTCCTCCGGTTGGGAGAACAGCGTTCACGCCGATCATGAAGTTCGCCATGGAGAACGGCGCGTCTTGTCCCAGCAGAATTTCGCCGGCATTTGTGACCTGGCCGGCTAGATCCCACGGCGTCGACGCGGCGATCTGCAGGTGTTCGGGCGCGAATTCGTTGGTGAACGCGACGGCATCCGCCATGTCGCTTGCCACCAGCAGGCCACCATTGATGCCCAGCACCGTTTTGACGTAGTCACGACGCTGTTCGGACAGACGGCCGACAAGATCCACCACGCGTTCAGCCACCGCCTCGGCAAGATCAGCGGATGGCGTCACCAGGTAGGTCGTCGAGTCCGGCCCGTGCTCGGCCTCGATCATGAGGTCCAGGGCCACCCTCTCCGGATCGGCTGCCTCGTCGGCCAGGATCATGCTTTCGGACGGTCCGGCGGGCGGTCCGGGCGCGATCTCGTCGGCGCAGAGCCGCATGCCGGCGACGACCCAGGGTGAGCCCGGACCGACAACCTTCTGGCACTTGGGAACAGTCTCGGTGCCAAACGCGACCGCCGCGATCGCTTGGGCGCCACCGGAAAGATAGACCTCGTCGACCCCCGCCTCACGTGCGGCGACCAACGTGCCGGCATCGCATGTACCATCCGGTCCCGGCGGGGTGATCACCACCACCTTCGGACAGCCGGCGACAACCGCCGGAATCGCCGTCATTAACGTCACCGACGGAAACGAACCCTTGCCGCGCGGCACATAACAGGCGACGGCTTCGATCGGCAGATAGCGATCGCCGGCCAGCACACCGGGCTGAACGGTGGTCAACGCGTACTCTTCGGGCTTTTGTTTTTCGTGGATCGCGCGGATGTTGCGCGCCGCCTTGGCGATGGCGTCGACAACGTCGGCGGGCACCTGGTCGTAGGCGGCCTCGAAGGCGGCAGCATTAACGCGTAGATCCTTGGCGGTCAGCGCAACGCCGTCGATATCGCGCGCCAGGCGAAGCAGCGCGTCATCGCCGTCTTGGCGCACGGCCTCTACGATGGGTTTGGCGCGCTCCAGCACATCATCGATGTCAATCGCGCCCCTGAGGGTCAAGGCATGCCGCGCCGACGGGTCGAGGCCGCTGAGTTGAAGGATGCGTGGACGGGTAGGTTCGGTCATAGTGCTGGTGATCTAACGGTCAACAAAGGGACGAAAGTGGCGCCCTTTTAGGCGACGGGCCGACCATTGGCCAGCACCAGCCTGGCCGATCAGGCGGCAGCGTGCTCCGGGAACAGCCGTGCCAGGCCTTCACGCGAGGCCTGACAGACGCCCCGCTCAGTGATCAAGCCGGTGACCAGGTCCGATGGGGTGACGTCGAACGCCGGATTGGCGACCGGACTGCCGTCGGGCGTCAACTGCACGGTGACCACCTCGCCATCGTCGGCCTTGCCGGCGATATGGGAGACCTCGGATCCCGCGCGCTCCTCGATCGGAATGTCGCGGCCATCGTCGATGGTCCAGTCGATCGTGGGCGACGGCAGTGCGACGTAGAACGGCACGCCGTTATCCTGCGCCGCCAGGGCTTTCAGATAGGTCCCGATCTTGTTGCACACGTCGCCGGAGGCGCTGGTCCGGTCCGTGCCCGTGATGCACAGGTCGACCATGCCATGCTGCATCAGGTGACCGCCGGCGTTGTCCGGGATCACCGTGTGCGCGACGCCGTGATGACCGAGCTCCCAGGCCGTCAGTGACGCTCCCTGGTTGCGTGGCCGGGTCTCGTCGGCCCAGACGTGAACCGGGATATGCTCTTCATGGGCCTTATAGATCGGCGACAGCGCCGTCCCCCAGTCCACTGTCGCCAACCAGCCGGCATTGCAGTGGGTCAGCACATTGACCGTCTGGCCGGTACGCTGATGGGTGGCGCGGATCAGATCGACGCCATGGTTGCCGATCGCCTCGTTGATGCCGACATCGTCGTCGCAAATCCGGGCGGCGCAGGCATAGGCCAGTTCCAAGCGCCGGTCATGGGGCTGGTTGCGCAGTTCCGCGGTCACATCGTCCAGCGCCCAGCGCAGATTGACCGCCGTCGGACGCGTCGCCAGAAGCACGTCATAGGCGCGCTGCATGGCATCATCCGACGGGTCCTCGCGCAGCGCCAGACACATGCCATAAGCCGCGGTCGCACCGATCAGCGGCGCGCCGCGCACCAACATGGCGCGGATCGCATGAGCCGCATCCTCCAAGGTATCCAGACGGAAAACTTCGAAGCGATGGGGCAGACGGGTCTGATCGATTATGTGAACACCCCAACCGTCATCGTCCAACCAGATGGATCGATAGGCCGTGCCGTCAACATTCATGCCGCGCCCCTTGCCCCTTGTCAGGGACTCTTATTGCTTGCGGATGTCCGCCAAGCGTCTCGTTAGGTACCATCGCTGAAGTTCAGTTCGACGGCGACACCGTCGGGATCTTCGATAAAGATCTGGCGCGCCGGCGTGTCCGGAACCTCATAGGACTGGAAGGGAACACCCTCTTTTGTCAATTTCTTAACTATCGCGTCGAAACCTTTGACAGAAAAGGCAAAATGATCGATAGCGCTTCGCGGTAGCTTGGTCGGGTCCGACGACAAGCTGACGTGCACAACAGGCGCGTCACCGGCATAGAACCACGCGCCGGGGCTATCGAACGGCGGCCGGTAACCCTCCTTCAATCCCAGCAGGCCGCAGTAGAAGGCTTTGCAACGCTCAAGGTCCGCCGTGCGGATGTTGATGTGGTCGACACCGCTCACACTCATTAGTGGTACCCCTAAAGTCTATTCGCCCATCGTAGGACCAGAATCTTATCCGATCCAGCACCGGAATGTGACGGCTGTCTTAATCTGGCTTCGACGCGGTTGACAGGGTTTACCGCATCATAGAGTTTCCGCCCGCCCTGTGCCTTCCGCCCGCGTCAGAAGGCCGGCTCTCAAAGCCTTGATGACAATCTTTGCCGACGGCTCTTTTATGTCCGTAGACCAGTCCTCCATCACGATCCGCCTCGGCCTGCCGAAAGGCCGCATGCAGGAAGGCGTCTTTGCCTTGCTTGAGGATGCGGGCATTCATATCACCGCGAGCGCCCGCAGTGCCCGTGACTATCGCCCCGCCCTGTCGCTGCCCGGTTTCGACGCCAAAATCCTGAAGCCGCAGAACATCGTCGAGATGCTGGACCTGGGCAGCCGAGATCTGGGCTTCGCCGGCGCTGATTGGGTGGTCGAAAAGAATGCGGATCTGGTCGAGCTGATCGATACCGGACTTGATCCAGTGCGCGTGGTGGCCGCCGCCGGCGCGCATATTCTAAAGAATGGCGCCTTGCCGAAGCGTCATCTGATCGTCGCCAGCGAATACGAGAACCTGACGCGGACCTGGATCGAACAGCGCGGCCTCGACGCACAGTTCGTCCGCTCCTATGGCGCAACAGAAGTATTCCCGCCGGAAGATGCCGACTGCATCGTCGACAACACGGCGACCGGATCGACGTTGCGCGCCAATGGCTTGGAGATCGTCGACGACGTCCTGATGTCGTCGACACGACTTTATGCCCATCCGGCCGCCATGGACGACAAGGCGAAACGTGAGGGCATAGAGAGCTTTGTCATGATGGTCTCCTCCGTGCTCGACGCCCGCCAGCGCGTCATGGTCGAAGTCAACGTCACCGCCGAATGCCTGGAAGCTGTCATCGATGTCCTGCCCAGCATGCGCGAGCCGACGATCTCGCCGCTGCACGGTGATCTGGGTTACGCGCTCAAATCCGCGGTGCCGCGCGACACGCTGGCGCGCGTGATCCCAGAGATCAAAGCGCGCGGCGGCACCGACATCGTCGTCACCCAGCTCTCGAACATCATCTCCTGAGGCCGCCATGTCGGAGCGTACAGCCCGCGTCGAACGTAAGACCAAGGAGACCGACATCACCGTCGCGGTCAATCTGGACGGCACCGGCTCCTCGTCTGTCCAGACCGGCCTTAACTTCCTCGATCACATGTTGGACGCGCTGGTCCGCCATAGCCGAATGGACGTCGAACTGACATGCAAGGGCGACCTGCATGTCGACGACCACCACACGGTCGAGGACTGCGCCATCGCATTGGGCGAGGCGATCGACAAGGCGCTGGGCGACAAGCGGGGGATCTACCGTTTCGGGTCGGCCTACGCGCCGCTTGATGAGGCGCTGGCGCGCGCCGTGATCGACCTGTCGGGCCGGCCCTATGCCTTCGTCGAGATCGGTCTTAGACGGGAAAAGGTCGGCGACACGTCATCGGAAATGATCGGCCACGCCCTCTCCAGCTTCGCGACGGCGACTAAGATGACGCTTCACGTCGACCTTTTGCGTGGCGACAACGATCATCACCGCGCCGAAGCCGCCTTCAAGGCGGTGGCGCTCGCGCTGCGCCACGCGATCGCCCGTGATGGCACCAGCGACGTGCCGAGCACCAAGGGTGTGTTGTGACGGCCGCGACCGAGATCGTCGTCTGCCGCACCGGAACCGCCAACCTCGCTTCAGTCTTCGCCGGGTTGCGCCGCGCCGGCGGTGCGCCGCGCATGGCCAAGAACGCACAAGATGTTGTCGGCGCCAGCCATGTCATGCTGCCCGGCGTCGGCGCGTTCGGCGCCTCGATGAGGGCCCTGCGCGATGGCGGTCTGGAAGACGCGCTGCGCGAGCGCATTGATGCAGGCCGGCCGACGTTGGCGATCTGTGTCGGCCTTCAACTTCTCTGCCGCAACAGCGAGGAAACGCCCGGTGCGCCCGGTCTCGACATCCTGCCGCTGACCGCGACACGGTTCCCCAATACCGTGCGCGTGCCGCAATTGGGCTGGAACCGGATCGACGCCGAATCTGGCTGCGACCTGCTGACGTCAGGCTTTGTCTATTTCGCCAACTCCTATCGCATCACCGGCGTGCCGGAAGGCTGGCTTGGCGCGACCGCGGATCACGGCGGTCCGTTTGTCGCGGCGCTTGAGCGCGGACCTGTCGTCGCATGCCAGTTTCACCCCGAACTCTCCGGCCAGTTCGGCCACGTTTTGCTCGAACGCTGGATTGGTATGCCATGCTGACCGTGCGTGTGATCCCCTGCCTGGACGTCGATGCCGGCCGCGTCGTCAAGGGCGTGCGCTTCCAGGGCATGCGTGACGCCGGCGACCCCGTCGAGCTCTCGCTGGCCTATGAACACCAGGGCGCTGACGAGCTTGTCCTGCTCGATGTTTCGGCGACGCCGGAAGGCCGGGGCAACGCGCTCGAGACGGTCGCGGCCGTCCGCGCCGAACTCGGCATTCCGATGACCGTCGGCGGCGGCGTCAGGAAGACCGAAGATGCCGGCGCCCTGCTTGAGGCCGGCGCCGATAAAGTCGGCGCGAACACGGCGGCGGTCGAGCGGCCGGAGCTTCTGAGCGATATCGCAGAAAAGTTCGGCAGCCAGTGCGCGGTGGTCTCCATCGACGCAAGCCGCCGTGAGGGTGGCGGCTGGGAGGTGGTGACCAAGTCCGGGAAGGAACGCACCGGCAAGGATGCGATCCAGTGGGCCGGCGAAGCGACGGCGCGTGGCGCCGGGGAGATTCTGCTGACCAGTTGGGACCGCGACGGCACCCGCTCCGGATACGACACCGAACTGCTGCGCGCCGTATCCGAGGCGGTCAACGTGCCGGTCATCGCCTCGGGCGGCGCCGCCCATCCCGACCACTTGGTCGCCGCCATCAAGGCTGGCGCCGATGCGGTGCTGGCTGCCTCGATCTTCCACGACGGGGACTTCACGGTTGGCGACATCAAGAAAGCCATGATTGCCGCCGGTATCCCGACCCGTACCGACATTGACTGACGACATCGTCCGGCGGGTGGCCGGATTGTGTCCGGCCTGTGATTGGCCTATCAGTCGGTCCCGGACGCCCAACCATCTTGCCCAGGAGCCGGTTGCATGATCATTCCCTCGATCGACCTGATGGGCGGCCAAGCGGTGCAACTCATCGGCGGCAAGGAGCGCGCCATCGATGCCGGCGATCCGCGCCCGATCGCCGAGACCTTTCGGCTCGCCGGCGATATTGCCGTCATCGACCTGGATGCCGCACTCGGCCAGGGCGACAACGCGGATCTGATCAAGGAACTGGTTCGCATGGCGCCGTGCCGTGTCGGCGGCGGCATTCGCGATATAGAGACCGCCATCCGCTGGCTCGACGCCGGCGCCGACAAGATCATTCTGGGAACCGCTGCCAAGCCGGAGATCCTCGCCGAACTGCCGCCGGAACGAGTCATCGCGGCGCTCGACGCAGTGCGCGGCGAGGTCGTGACCCACGGTTGGACAACCAAAACCGGAGCGACCGTCGAAGACCGCATGGCCGAGATCAAGGAGCTGGTCGGTGGTTTCCTCGTCACTTTCGTCGAACGCGAGGGACGCATGGAAGGCATCGACCTCGACGCCATCGCCAGGCTGAAAGAAGCGGCCGGCGATGCCGATCTGACGGTCGCCGGCGGGTTCACGACGCCGCAGGATATCGCCGCCGCCGACAAACTTGGCGCGGACGCTCAGGTCGGCATGGCACTCTATTCCGGCCGCCTGCACCTGGCCGACGCGATTGCCGCCCCGCTGACCTCCGACCGACCCGATGGTTTGTGGCCGACGGTGGTGACTGACGAGTATGGCGTCGCGCTCGGCCTCGCCTATTCGGACCTGGAGAGCCTGCGCGCCGCCGTCGACGACCGTGTCGGCGCCTACCACTCACGCAGTCGCGGTCTTTGGATCAAGGGCAAGACCTCGGGCGCGACCCAGGAACTCCTGACCATCGACCTGGATTGTGACCGCGACACCCTGCGCTTTCGTGTGCGCCAAACTTCGCCCGGTTTCTGTCATCTCAATACCCACACCTGTTGGGGCGAAGTCGGCGGCCTACCGGCCCTGGCGCGCTTGATCGCCGCACGGCGCGACAGTGCGCCGGAAGGTTCCTACACCCGTCGTCTCTTCACCGAGGATGGCCTGTTGGACGCCAAGCTGGCCGAAGAGGCTGGCGAACTGGCGGCTGCGACCGACAAGGGCGAGATTACCCACGAGACCGCCGACCTCATCTATTTCGCCCTGACCGCAATGGCGCGCGGCGGGGTAACGCTGGATGAGGTCGAGCACGAGCTGGCCCAACGCGCCAAGCGGGTAACGCGCCGCCCGGGCGACCGCAAGTAGACCCACAAAACTTGGGCCAATCGTCGACTGTTTTGTCCGCGTTTCCGTCCGCAAAGCCTTGCCAGCTGCCGCGTCGGGCGGTCTACTGGCGGGAAAGGGTGAATGGAGGACAAGCGCGATGTACCAGATCGACCCGGCACGCACCGACCTCGCCGAGGAGTTCAAGGCCAAGCCGTTCGGCCCGCACAGCGCCGAACTGCAGAAGGTCTTGAACGTGATGCGCTGGGAACCTCTGGAAGGTAAGCATGTCCTCGTCTGCACCAAGCCGCATGAGGAGTGGTGCCTGGCGCAGCTGCCCGGCAAGCGCGGCGTGCCGGTGACCTTGTTCGAGGACATTACCTTCAACGACATCGGCGATGCGGAGTGGCACATCTTCAAACTGCGATGGAAGAAACACACCGGCCAAGACTTGGCCGACGATTGATCGCCCGCCCGTGCTCGATTACACGCGCCGCCTTCTAGGTTACGCCGACCGCGTCAGTCTGCGGCCTGGCGACACCGTCGACTTCAAGATAAGCGCCGAAGACCTGGAGAGCTACGACTTCGATGTCGTGCGTCTGGTGAATGGCGTGATGGCGCCAGGCAGCACACCGTTCAAAGAAATCCCGGTCGAGACAGAGGCCAATGGCACCTACCCCGGCCGCTTCCAGTCGGTCCATGCCGGGTCCTACGCCGTCGTCCCGAAGGCGCCAGCGCTCGATCGGTTGTCCAGCTTCACGCTGCAGGCCTACATCATGCCGACCCTGCCGGGCGACGGTCGCCAGACCATCATGAGCCGCGGTTCCGGTCCCAAGCGGCCGGGCTTTGCGCTCATTCTGGATGACGACGGCGCCCTGGCGCTAATGGTCGGCAATGGCGAAGAGCTGGTGACCGTCACGACCGGCGTGCCGATGCTGGCCTGGGAGTGGGCCTTTGTCGCCGCGACCTACGATGCGGAAACCGGCGACATCGTGCTGTGGCAGGAACCGGACGCCCGCTTCAGCACCATCGATCCCCATGCCATGACTGTCGGCAAGGCACCGGCCGGCATCGTCTTTACCGCCGACCACGACCTGCACATGGCGGCTTGGCAGGTCGGCTGGCACGACGACGGCAAGCCGCGCATGGCCGGCCTATTCAACGGGCGTATCGACAGCCCGCGCATCGCGTCGAAGGCGCTTGTTTGCGGCGACATGTCGCTGCTAGCCCAGGCCGAACCGCCCGACCGCGACTGGCTGGTCGCTTCCTGGGATTTTGGCCGCGACATCCCGACCGATCGGTTTCCCGACCTCTCCGCCAACCGGTTGAACGGTCATCTGGTCAACCTGCCGACGCGCGCCGTCACCGGCCATCACTGGGACAGTTCGGTCCAGGACTGGACCCAGAACCCCAGCCACTACAGTGCCATCCATTTCCATGACGACGACGTGCTGGATGCCGGATGGCAAACGGACGTGTCGTTGACGCTGCCCGATGACATGCGAAGTGGCGTCTATTGCGCCCGCTGCCGATCTGGCGAGGACGAGTTCTACATGCCGTTTTTCGTGCGCCCCGCCAAGGATGGGCCCAAGCACAAAATCGCGTTTCTGGCGTCGACGGCGACCTACCTCGCCTACTCCAACTATCATTGGCAGACCGATGAGGAGAAAGCGGAGGTTAAGCGCGGGCGCATCATTGCCTATGCGCCGGACGAACTGTTCCTGAACGAGCGCCGCGACCTCGGGCTTTCGACTTACGATACCCACCGTGACGGTTCGGGCTCGATGTACAGCTCGCGGCTCCGGCCGATCGTCCTGAATTACTCGCCAAAGGGCAGCATCTGGAGCTTCAACGCCGACACCCACGTCACCGATTGGATGGAGGCGAAGGGACACGCCTATGACGTCGTGACCGACGAAGCCATCCACTATGAGGGTCTGGAAGCCCTGGCGCCGCACAACGTGATCGTGACGGGCACCCACCCGGAATACTGGTCGACGGTGATGTGGGACGCGATGATCGCTTATCTCGGCCAGGGCGGGCGGCTGATGTACCTGGGCGGCAACGGGTTCTATTGGCGAATTGCCTTTCACCCCGAACGGCCCGGCGACGTTATCGAGGTTCGCCGACCCGAGAGCGGCGCGCGGTTCTGGGCGTCGCGGCCCGGTGAATCCTATTTGAGCTTCAGCGGCGAATACGGCGGCTTGTGGAAACGCATCGGCCGGCCACCGCAAAGCCTGGTCGGCATCGGCACCTTTGCCACCGGTTTCGATACCTGCGGCTGGTAT
>JBCCIS010000084.1 GCA_039028155.1 Pseudomonadota bacterium | reverse complement strand
TCGGCGCTCATGGCGCAAACCCGCGCGCTTCGAGGTCCTTCAACTGTGCGATCACCTGGTCGTCGCGCGCGGCGCCGACAAGTTCCTCGGCGGCGAACTGGATCTCCATCACCGCTTTGGCGACGTCACGCAGCAGCTTGCGGTCATCATTGGTCCTGGCCGGCGCGCAGAGCACGGTGTCGCCGCCATAGGTCGGCACGGGGCCGGACCAGAACGTCGCAGTGTTATCGGGTTCGGTGCCGTCTTCGAGCGCTTTCACCATGGCGGCCAGGCGACGTCGTGCCATGACGATGCCCTTGTCGCTGGGCACCAGGTTTTCCAGCGAGTGTTCGGTGATCCGTCCCATGCCCTCGCACGCCTCGGCGTCGGCGGGATAGCGCTGGCGCTCCTCATAGGGGCGGTCGAACACCTCGCCCTGCTCGATAAGCTCCGGACCTTCGGGCGTGTTGTATTCGTGGGGATCGCCGCGTTCACCGAAGCAGGCCCAGGCGAGGCATTGCGTGTCCTCGTCGTCGATCGGCACGACCCAACGGGCAAACGACGTGCGCCCAAAGTAACGCGGCTTCGTGCCGTCGGCGGCGAACGCGGCACCAGCCTGGGTGTAGTTTGGGAAGATCAGTTCATTGACGCGCACCCACACGTTGTCATCGACGCGGCGCGAATTGGTGCCGATGAAACCGAACTGGCGTTCGTAGAACTTCATCTCGCCGACTTCGCCGAACCCTTCGGAAAACTGCTCACGGCTGATGCTGGAGTGCAGGAAACTGGTGTGGATGGGATCGAGGATCGCATCCATGACCTGAAGCCAGTTGCAGCGGAAGGGCGCGCGATAGGGAACGTAGACCTGATCGGGAATCTCGAGCGTGTCGTAGATCGGAAAGTCCGGGCACAAATCCGGCGGTCCCATATAGGCGAAGATGATGCCGCGGTATTCGCGCGCCGGATAGGCGCCGAGCCGGACCGAGGCGCGCAGCTTTTCCTCGACGCCGGCGGGTTGGCCGGGCACCTCCAGGACACTGCCGTCGGCGTCGAACAGCCAGCCGTGATAGCAGCAGCGGATGCCGCGCGTTTCGCAGGTGGCGAACTCCATCGACGCGCGACGATGCGGACAGTTGCGGTGAACCACGCCATAGGTGCCGGACTTGTCGCGAAACACGACGAGGTCTTCGCCCAGGATGCGGATCAGCGTAGGGCGATCGCCGAGATCGCTGGTCAAGGCGACCGGCTGCCAGAAACGCCGCAACAGTTCGCCGGCCGGCGTGCCCGGTCCGACCCGTGTCAGGCGTTCGTCGCTGGTGCCTCGTGCGGTCTGGTTATAGCCGTCGAACGCGGCGCGCGGCCGATCCGACGCAACGGCATGCTTTGACATGGTCAAGGCCTCAGAGCTAGGTCGACCACCGGTATGCCGCACGCGGCGGTTTGACAGCAAACGACGATTCTGCACCATTGCTGTTAGTTCCGTTCACATCAGGTGTGGGCCATGCGCCGGAGATCGCTGCATTTCAATTCGTTAAGGGCCTTCGAGGCGGCTGCTCGACACTTGAGTTTCTCGCGCGCCGCCGACGAACTGGCTGTGACCCACAGTGCGGTCAGCCATCAAATCCGCCAGTTGGAGGAGATGCTGGGCATCGCATTGTTCATACGCACCAACCGCGGCGTCGCCCTGACCGAGGCCGGCCATACCTTGTTGCCGGTGCTGGCGGAATCGTTCGACCGCATTGCCGCGACTCTGGACGGCCTGATTGCCGCGCCGGACGATGACGTGTTGCGGGTGACGACGACGCCGACGCTTGCGGCCAAGTGGCTGATCCCGCGCCTGGGCGACTGGCGCGGCGCGCGGGGCGACATCGCCATCCATCTGCATCCGGCGCTTTCCTATCTGGATCTGGTGGCGGGCGAGGCCGATGTCGCGATCCGCTGCGGCGTGCCGCCATGGGGCGGTCTGGTCGACGAGTTCGTGCTGCCGATCCATCTGGCGCCGGTCTGCAGCCAGAGTTTCCTGAATCGACTTGGCGACGCGCCCGAACCGAAGGATCTGTTAGCGACAACACTCCTTCACGCCGATATCGCCGGCCACGAGATGGGTGAGGAATGGCGGCTGTGGTTCGGTGCTGCCGGCGTCGCCGTGCCCGCCACCATGCCGGGTTTGTCGTTTCACGATCCCAGCCTGGCGCTGCAGGCGGCAATGGACGGGTTGGGCATCGCAATGGGGTATCTTGAACTGGCGGCGGCCGACATTGAGGCTGGCCGGCTGGTACGTCCGTTTCCCTTTGCGGCGCCACATCCCTTTTCCTACTACCTCGTCTACGACAGCGCGCGG
This sequence comes from Pseudomonadota bacterium, assembly GCA_039028155.1. Lineage (NCBI taxonomy): Bacteria > Pseudomonadati > Pseudomonadota > Pseudomonadota bacterium. The sequence goes on along the minus strand of JBCCIS010000084.1, from coordinate 12,223 downwards.
CGCGACGAGACGAAGATCGCGGCGTTCCGGGAATGGCTCCTGGATCAGCCGCCCTGCGGGGCGGCCACAATCGCCCGTTGAGCCGACGGCGAGCAACGACGGCGCCGCCGTCTCCGGCTAACCGTTCAATCCAATCGCGCTGTTGACACGCCTGCCGGCGTTGACCGCTTGATAGGTCGGGAATGGCGTGCGCTGTGCGGTATCGACGGCGCGCTTCAGCCACATCTTCTCTTCGAGCATGCCCAACGACATCGACAAGGCACGGTCGGTGACGGTCACCAGGCCGGATTTGATGACTGAGAAGCGTTTGGGTGTCGCCGTCAGCGCCAAAACCGGTACGCTCCAGTTCCGCCGCAACAGGGCGAAGTCGTCATCGTCGGGTATCGCTTTCGTGATCCGGGCGGCCGCATTCGCCGCCGCGGTGCCGCGCGGCGTCAACCGGAACTCGGGCCTTAGCGGATGACCGTGACCCGGGTTTCTCTCCAAGAGGCCGAGTTCCACAAGATGATTCAGGCTGGACGTAAACGACGTCCGGCTTGCGGTTGTCGCCGCCAGCAATGGCGCTTGCCGGCCCGGCACACCGTTGTGCAGGAGGGCCAGAATGTTCAAGGACCATGCTTTGGACGTGAGATTGACAAGCAGAGGAATGTCCATAAAGTATAGTTAATATATTTTTAATAGATGGAAAAGAGCCATGCCTGTCGTTTCGTTGGAGAACACCATCACGTTGGCGCTGTCCGTTCGCGACAGGCACACAAGCGCGCGATGGTACGAAGACAATCTTGGTTTCCAACTGATCCACCACATCGATGAAGCCGGGTGGAGCGAGATGCAGACAAAAACGGAAGGCGTGACACTGGGCCTGGGCGAGCAAGCCGAGCCCAGCCCGGGGAACACCGTACCGGTGTTCGGAGTCACGGATATCGACGCCGCGCGGACCGCCTTGGAAAATGCCGGCGTGAGATTCGATGGCGAAACCGAAACCATCGAAGGCATGGTGAGCACGGCGACGTTCTACGATCCCGACGGCAACGCTCTGATGCTGGCGCAGGATCTCACCAAGGCTGATTGAGTCTGAGACCGATTGAGCTTGCCAAGCCGGCGGCCGCAATCGGATACATCTAGACGTATAGATCTTCAAGTTTCTGATTTCGTTGCAATAACGGCGCTGAGGCCACGACAATTCCGTAGCAACTGGCGGCGGCCGTCATTACTCTGTCACGTGCCGATCCGCCGCGTTGGCTTTAAGACCACGAATGGCCGGACGGCGGGGACGGTGTGGCCAGTTGCCGCGCCGGGGCTCTATTCACTCGGGGGAGTACCTTCATGAGCATTCACACTTACCTCAAATCATTGACGGCGGGCGTGCTGGGCGCGGCCGTGGCCGGGCTGATGGCGACGACCGCGTTCGCCCAGACCGAGCTGACCGTCTATACGGCCGTCGAAGCGGAGGATCTGGATAAATACGCCGAGCGCTTCAACGAGGCGCATCCGGATATCACGATCAACTGGGTCCGCGATTCGACCGGCATCATCACCGCCAAGCTCTTGGCGGAAAAGGACAATCCCCAGGCGGATGTGGTTTGGGGCCTGGCCGCGACCTCGCTGTTGCTGATGAAGAGCGAAGGCATGCTGGAGCCCTATGCGCCCGCCGGCCTGGACCGCTTGAACGACAAGTTCCGTGACGCCGCCGAGCCACCTTACTGGACCGGCATGGACGCCTGGGTCGCCGCGATCTGCGTCAACACGGTGGAAGCCGAGAACAACGGCTTGCCGATGCCGAGCTCGTGGGAAGACCTGACCGACCCGGTGTACCAGGGCCATGTCGCCATGCCGAACCCGAACTCCTCGGGCACCGGTTTCCTGGACGTCTCGTCGTGGTTGCAGCTGTTCGGTGAAGACGGTGGCTGGGACTACATGGATCGGTTGCACGACAACATCGCGTTCTACACGCACTCCGGTTCCAAGCCCTGCAAGGACGCGGCGCGCGGCGAGGTCCCGATCGGCGTTTCCTTCGCTTTCCGCGGCGCCAAGTCAAAGGCCGATGGCGCGCCACTGGAGATCATCATCCCCACCGAAGGCATCGGTTGGGATATGGAGGCGACAGCGATCGTCGCTGGGACGGATAACCTGGAAGCCGCCCAGACTTTGGTCGACTGGTCGATCAGCGAAGACGCCAACCGGATGTACAACGAAGGTTATGCCGTCATCGGCATTACCGAACTGGCGCAGCCGGTCGAGCATTTTCCCGAAGGCATCACTGACGCCATGATCGACAACGACTTCGAGTGGGCAGCCCAGAACCGGGAGCGCATCCTGGCCGAGTGGCAGTCACGCTACGACGAGAAGTCGGAACCGGAAGGCTGATCGAGCACAGGTGAGAACGGAACCCTTCGCGTCCGAAAAACAGTGGCGCGGAGGGTTCTCCGTTTTCCGGAGATTTCGATGAGCGTGGCGGCAGTGAACCCGGATGATGGCGCAACGCCCGGAGAGGCCTATCTGAGCCTTTCCGCCGTTTCCAAACTGTTTGGCGAGTTCCCCGCCCTATCGGATGTCGGTCTCGACATCCATGGCGGCGAGTTCGTCTGCTTCCTGGGACCGTCGGGCTGCGGCAAGACAACGCTTCTGCGCATCATCGCCGGCCTCGAAAGCCAGACGACCGGCCGCATCGTGCAGGCTGGACGCGACGTCTCGGCCTTGCCGGCGACACACCGCGACTTCGGCATCGTCTTTCAGTCCTATGCGCTGTTTCCCAACCTGACGGTGCGCGCCAACATCGCCTACGGGTTGGAAAACCGCGGCCTGAAGCGCCCGGACATCAACAGCCGGGTCGATGAGCTGCTGGCGACTGTCGGGCTCTCCGATCAGACCGACAAGTATCCGGCGCAGCTTTCCGGCGGCCAACAACAGCGTGTGGCACTGGCGCGCGCGCTAGCACCGTCGCCTGGACTCTTGCTGCTGGACGAACCTTTGTCGGCGCTGGACGCCAAGGTACGCGGCCGGCTGCGCCGTGAGATCAAACACCTGCAGCGCGAGCTCGGCGTCACCACCATCATGGTGACCCACGATCAGGAAGAGGCGCTCACCATGGCCGACCGCATTGTCGTCATGAACGAGGGCCATATCGAACAGATCGGCACGCCTGAAGAAATCTACGGCGCGCCGGCGACCGCCTTTGTCGCCGACTTCATCGGCAAGATGAACCTGATTGAGGCCGTGGTTGTCGACGACGGCAGCGTCGAGGTTGGCGCCCATCGCATCGCCTGTCCGACACACGGACATCAGGCTAGCGACAAAGTAACGCTCGCCATCCGTCCGGAGGATGTGAGGCTTGAGAGCGGTGGCGCGGAAGGCGAGCTGACGGCGATCGTCGGCGACATCGAGTTTCTCGGCTCGTTCCAGCGTCTGGAGGCATCGGGCGGCGATCTCGGTGATGCCGCCAGCCTGAGTGTCGATATGCCGATCCAGGGAGGCGATACCGGTGGACTGAGACAGGGCGAGACCATCCGTCTTCATCTGCCGGCCGACCGCATCCAGCTCTTCACCCGGTCATGAGCGCCTCCGGTGAGACGGCGGGCGCACCGGTCGCCGCCGCCGCGCGCGGCGCGACCTCCGACGGGATCACGACGCGCGGTCTGATCGTTATCATCGCGCTCTATCTGGTCGTCGCCGTCGCGGCGCCGCTGCTGGCGATGTTCGAGCAGTCGCTCAGGACCTACGCCTTTCAGCTGCAGGACGTCGAAGTCCAGTTTCAGCTTCCCGACGGCACCTGGGGCGAGGCGCACACGCTCGCGCACTGGCAGGAGCGATTGGGTACGCCGCTTAACGATGGGCTCAGGCCCAGCGAGCGCACGCGGCTTCAGGTCTCCAAGCTCATCTCCAAGGCCGACCGCAAGGATGTCGAACTTTTCCGCCTGCGCGACATGTCCGAAGACAAGGGCATGTTGCTGTTCGACGGCACCATCAGTACCGACGATGCGTGGCGCGAGGTCGAACGATCGAGCCTGGGCAAGGTTCTGGTGCGCCCAATCAGCCATGTCACGCTGGACAACTACCTCTTCTACTTTGAAACGCCATCGCTTCGCGGGTCGATCCTGAACAGTTTGATTGTCTCGTTGATCACGATGTTCATCGTCGTGCCGCTGGCCTTCGGTTTCGCCTATGCGATCACGCGAAGCTGCATGCCCGCGAAGGGACTGTTCAAGACCGTCGCCATGGTGCCTATCCTGGTGCCGTCCCTGCTGCCCGGTATCGGGCTGGTCTACCTGTTCGGCAACCAGGGACCGCTCAACACGTTACTGATGGGTGAATCGATCTACGGACCGATCGGCATCGTCATCGCGTCGGTCTTCTTCACCTTTCCGCATGCCTTTCTGATCATTCTGGTGGCGCTGTCGATTTCCGACGCCAGGCTCTATGAGGCCTCGATCGCGTTGAGGGCAACCCGCTGGCGCACGTTCTGGACCGTGACCGTGCCGGGTGCACGCTATGGCCTGATCTCGTCTGCCTTTGTTGTCTTCACGCTCGTCATCACCGATTTCGGCGTGCCCAAGGTGATCGGCGGCGGGTACAACGTGCTGGCGCTGGATATCTATAAACAGGTCATCGGCCAGCAGAACTTCCAGATGGGCGCCGTCGTCTCGATGATCCTGCTGGTGCCGGCGCTCGTCGCGTTCGCGGTCGACCGTCGCGTCCGGCGGCGCCAGGTCGCGCTGTTATCGGCACGCGCCGTGCCTTACGCGCCGACGCGCAACCTGCGTTTTGACACCACCATGCTGGCCTACTGCGCGTTGGTGTCGTTCTTTATCGTCGGCATTCTTGCCATGTGTCAGTTGGCCGCGCTGTTCAAGTTCTGGCCCTATGACCTGAGCTTCAGCCTGAAGAACTACGACTTCGACCGCATGGACGGCGGCGGTTGGGATTCCTATGGCAACTCGTTACGCATGGCGTTCTATGTCGCGGTGATCGGCACCGTCATCGTCTTCGTCGGCGCCTTCGTGGTTGAGAAGACCCGGGTTTTCGCTGGCGGCCGCTGGCTGCTGCAGCTGCTCGCCATGATGCCGATGGCGGTGCCGGGCATGGTGCTGGGGCTTTCCTATATCTTCTTTTTCAATCATCCAGAGAACCCGCTGGGTTTCCTTTACGGCACCATGGCGATCCTGGTGATCTGTACAATCGCTCACTTCTATACGGTCGCGCATCTGACCGCGACGACGTCGCTGAAGCAGATGGATCGGGAGTTTGAATCCGTCTCCGCTTCGCTCAAGCAGTCGGTGTGGAAGGTGTTCGGCCGGGTCACCATGCCGGTATGTCAGCCGGCAATCCTGGATATCGCGATCTATATGTTCGTCAACGCCATGACGACCGTCTCGGCGGTGGTGTTCCTCTATCGCCCGCAAACGACGCTGGCCGCCGTGGCCGTCCTGAACATGGACGATGCGGGCGATATCGCACCGGCCGCGGCCATGGGCATGATGATTTTCTACACCAACGTTGCCGCACGCCTGCTGCATGCCGGCGCCGGCCGCATTCTGGGTCGTCGAAGCCAGGCCTGGCGGCAACGCGGTTAGGGCAGGTGGCTCGCGCATCGATGGTGCCCTTCATCAAACTGTGATGACTCTCACACGTCAGCATTGATCCGCCGACATAGGATTTTGCGCTAGGCACGCGTTTGGGCTTTGCTCGTCCTCGACGGCTTCGTCAGTGCTTGGGCGTCCCGCTTGACGGTCTCCAGCGTTTGGGGTTGCCGATGGGGCGTTTCGCCCGTTCACGCATTGGTGGTAGTCTCGCAAGAGGATAGCTGAGCGTTTCCGCGCGCGGGGTCCTAGAGCGCAATGCAGCTACAGAAGGTCTTGACCATGAAGAAGATTCTAGCAGCCGCCACGCTGCCGATGGTGCTGGCGGCCGGCTTGGCTTTTCAAGCCTCTGCCGCACCTGAGGGTCATCCTGGATCCGAGGGACACGCGGCCGCCCACGTGTTCCACGCCATGCACGCGGCCGCCGCTGATATCCGCGGCGCGCGCGCCGGTCACAATGACATCCGGGGCAATCACGCGCACTTCGACCATTTCGCTGAGCACCATACCGGCGCGGCCGAAGGTGCGCACTGCCACCATTGCCATCCGATCATTCACAAGATCATTCGGTGGATCAAAAACCACCGGCATCACCCGCAACCGACGCCGGAGAACCACCACCCGACCCATGTTAACATGCATCAGACTCATGATGGCTCCATCGATCTCTTTGACTTCGATGAGAACGCCAGTATCGGCTGGTGCGAGTTCGGTTACATGGCAAGCGACAGCCCGGCGAAAACCGATCACATCCAGCATGTGTTGCAACAAGCCGCCGACCAGGCTGGCCACACGCTGAGCGATGAAGAGTGCAAGGCCGCGTTGACGGCCGATCCGATCGCCGGTGCCTATCTGCAGGGCCTGTTCGAAAGTGCCGATGACAACGGCAACGGCATGATCGAGAAGGGCGAGTCTGCCGATGCCATCGACACTGTCATGAACGCTTATGATCTGAACTGCGACGGCACTATCGACCAAGCCGATATCGACGAAGCGGAGGCCTCGCACGTCACCATGGCGCAGATCGCCGACCGCAGTTGTTAGGAAACGTCATCTGAGGTGTGTGGGCGTCTGTCGCGTCCGCGCTTCCAGATCTGGTATTACGGCCCGCACCACGGTTGGTGCGGGCCGATTTGCGTTTGGGGGAGCTGTCCGACGCTCTTTTGCCACATGGCCTCTTGTCATTGCCGCCTGCATCCCGGACGATCGCTGGAACACACGATCGAGGGAAGGGGACGACCATGAACCGCAAGACCGGTTTTCTGATGCACGAACTCTATATGTGGCACGACACCGGCAGCGCGGCGTTGTGGTACCCGTCCGGCCCAAAAGTGCAGCCGGGCGAGCATGCGGAAAATGCCGAGACAAAGCGGCGCATGCGCAACCTGATGGAGGTCGCCGGTCTCTACGACAAGATGAACCACATAGCGCCGCGCCCGGCGACGGAGGAGGAGATCCTGCGCGTCCATACGCCGGACTATGTCGACGGCATCAAGGCGATGAGCGCGGAGAATGGCGGTAACGCGGGTGAGGGTACGCCGTTCGGCCGCGGCAGTTACGAGATTGCGCTGCTGTCGACCGGCGGTACCATCGCCATGGTCGATGCCGTGACAGAAGGGCGCATCGACAACGGTTACGCGCTGGTGCGACCACCCGGCCATCACGCCGAGCCGGATATCGGCCGCGGTTTCTGCATCTTCAGCAATATCGGCGTTGCCGTGCATCACGCCCGCGATGCCCATGGTATCAAGCGTGCGGCGGTGATCGACTGGGACGTACATCACGGCAACGGCACCCAGCGGATCTTTTATGACGACCCCAGTGTGTTGGCGATCTCGATCCACCAGGACAATTGGTATCCCACCGATTCCGGTCATATCGATCAGACCGGCGACGGTGACGGCAAGGGCGCAAACATCAACGTGCCGCTGCCGCCGGGATCGGGCCGCGACGCCTATATCCAGACCTTCGAACGTGTCGTCGCCCCGGCGCTGCGCCGGTTCAAACCAGAGCTGATCATCATCGCCTCAGGCTTCGACGGTTCGATCTATGATCCCCTGGGCCGCATGATGGTGACGTCGACGACCTATCGCAGACTGACGCAGATCATGCTGGAACTGGCCGATGAGTTGACCGGCGGCAAGCTGGTGCTGAGCCATGAAGGCGGCTATTCGGCGGCCTATGTACCCTATTGCGGGCTGGCCGTGATGGAAGAGCTGTCGGGCATCTCGAGCGACATCGAGGATGTCTTTGCCGAGTTCGTCGATGTCGCCGGCGGCCATCAGCTCTATCCCCACCAAGACGACGTCATCAAGAAGGCGGCCGCGCTCGCCGAGGCGGTGCCCGAAGGCTGATCGATAGAACCTAAGGTTCCGGCCTTACCGCATCGGGCAGGAAACTGCCGTTGTTCACGCCGACCTCGTCGGCGATCAAGTCGTTTAACAGCTCGTTCTTGGCCAGGATCAGCGCGCGATTGTCGTCGGCTTTGATCGCAAGGTTGTCGGTTTCATTGGGATCGGATTCAAGATCGAACAGCTCAAGCTCGTTCTTTTCGTAGATCTCGTCGAACACGATCGGTGTGTTGAATTGGGCGGGCGCGTAGTAGCGCGCGAACTTGTAACGCCCGTCAAAGCAGAAGTTGATGAACCCCTGCTTCGAGAGGTCGGGATGGACCTCCGACAGCGGCGGTAGACCCTTGCGTGTCGCCATCGTATCGGCGCCCGCCAATAGAAGATAACGCGCGTCAATCGTCTGAAGGCCGACATAGCTGAACAGGACTGCAGGACGGATGGCGTCAAAACCAGCGGTTTCGGGGGTAGCCAGCAGTCCGGTGAAATCGTAGCCGGGCAGCCCGCCCAACGACGTCCGGCGCGCCTCCTCTGACGCGCCGGTTAGCCCGGCAAGCGTCGGCACCAGATCAACATGACTGGTCACTGCATGGCATTGCCGTCCACCCGGCTGGTCTGGGTGGACGATAACAAGCGGCACATGACTGTGTTCTTCATAGGGAAACGGTCCTTTGCCACGCAAGCCGCCGTGACTGCCACCCAACTCGCCGTGGTCGGCTGTGCGCACGACCACGGTGTTCTCCCACAAGCCGAGTTCGGTCACCGCATCGATGACGGTGCCGATGTTCTGATCGTTGTCGCGCAGAAGATTGAGATAGAAGTTGTAGAACCTGTGCCACATCGCCTCGTTGCTGTTGGGTATGTAGCCCATGATGTTCGACCAGCCGATATAGTACTCGCGTTGCGCTCTGGGTCGACCGGGCGCGCCCAGGGATTCGGAATGCGTCGGTGACAGCGGAAAGGTCCATTCTGTGCGATAGATCGCGTTGTCCGGCGGCGGGGTGATGGTGAGCCCGACCTCGGAGGCTTGGGTGTTGTCGCCCGGCAGGTTGGCGTCGGTGTACATGACGTCATGGGGCATGATGAAGCTGACGACCAGGAACCACGGATGTCCGGCGGCGTTTAAGGCCTGGCCATGCGTTCTCATCCAACGCACGGCATCGGCGGCCGTATCGATGTCGGTGTCGTAGCCCTGATCCTGCGCGCCCGTCTTATCGCCGTCAGGCGAGAAGGTGTCGAAGCCGTATTCGTCGAGCGCCGCCGTGTAGTTGGTCGTGTCGGTTGGAAAGATGATGCTCTTCTTCAGTTCGAACTTGCCAAAATAGGCGGTCTTGTAACCGAGTTCCCGCATCACCGTTCCCATGGAGGGCTTGTCGGTCTTCATGCTCGGCACGTAGCCCAGCTCCATCTGGTCGAACAGCCCGTTCACCTGGGGCGGTTGGCCGCTGAACATGACACCGCGCGAAGCGGTGCACATCGCTGCCCCGACATAGTGGTTCTCGAACCGCGTACCGCGTCTGTCGAGCTCGGCGCGGACCGGCAGGTCGTAGTCGTCGGGTGCCAGGAGTCTGTAGGACTCCTGATCGGAGATGATCAGAATGATGTTGTGAAGCCGACCTTTGTTTCCGTCTCCGCCATCGGCGGCCTCGGCGTCTGTTGAAAAGGTCGGCAAGAGGCCGGCACCCGATGCTGCGGCGGTCGAGGTCTTCAACAGGTCGCGCCGCGATACGCGGCTTGGGCCATCCGCATCAGTCGGGTTTCCGCCACGTGATTGATGACTCATGGGTTGGCCCCGTACCTGTTGTATGTTCGCCGCCGACTGTGTGAGTGCATTGCAACCCAAGTCGCTGGCCAGGACAAGCTGAGGATACTGATAGAGCCGTCAAACCGCCCGGTTGGTGTCTTCCCCGCCATCGTGATATCGAGGTCGTGGGTGGTCATCGAATGGGGGTGCGGTGGAGCAGGATCTTTGGATCTATGTGGGCTGGCTGGCCGCGGCCGGCATCGCCTCCGGTTACGCTGGCGGATTGTTTGGCATCGGTGGCGGTATCCTGCGCGTACCGATCTTTCTCTATCTGTTCCCGGCCTTCGGCATTGCGCCATCCCTGGTCATGCACATGGCAGTCGCCACATCGCTGGCTCTGGCTTTGCCCAGCTCGATCTCCGCTTCGTTGATGCAGTGGCGCGCGGGCAATGTCGACGTGCCGTTTCTGAAACTGTGGCTGCCAGCGCTCGCGGTCGGCGTCGTCATCGGCGTCGTTGCATCGCGCTTCATTGAGGGCGAGAGCCTGCAGGCAGCCTTCGCCATCGTGATCCTGATAGCGGCCATCCACATGCTGGTCTCAAGCGACAGCTTCAAGTTGGCCGATCGACTGGCAGGCTGGCTACGTACGTTCTTCGCCGCCTTTTTTGGCGCGGCATCGACTCTGCTCGGGTTGACCGGCGGTACCTTCATCACGCCGATTTTGAACGCCTTCGACTATCCCATTCACCGCGCCATCGCCGTTTCCAGCGTGGGCGGCGTGCTGATCAGCACCGTTGCCGCCACTGGCTACATCATCAACGGTCTGGACGTGAGCGACCTGCCGGATCATGCCATCGGTTACGTCGACGGGATCGCCTTTCTTGTCATGGCGCCCATCGTGATGGCGGCCGCACCGTTCGGCGTGCGTCTGGGCAACCGGCTCAACAAGCATGCGCTGAAACGCATCTTCGGCACGTTCCTCGTCGTTGTCGCCTTGGATATGCTGAATGGCGTCTGGCATGTCGTTTAGAAGAGGTTGGTCATGAGCCACGTCACCATCATCGGCGCCGGCATTATCGGCGCGTGCTGCGCGCGCTACCTGACGCTCGCCGGTCACGAGGTCACCCTGGTCGACCGGATCGAGCCCGGCATGGGCTGTTCGTTCGGCAACGCGGGTGTCATCTCAACGCTTGGTTCATCAGTCCAGCCACCGTCGCCGCGGCTCTTGAAAGACATCCCGTCCATGCTGTTCGACAGGGACGCGACTCTGGTCATTCGCTGGTCCTATCTCTTCAAGATGATGCCTTGGCTGGTGACGCTGCTGCGCGGCTGCACGACAGCCGATCAACAACGCACGGCTGCCGCGATGGCGAGCCTGTTGGACGGCACGACATCGGCTTATGACACGATCGTCCGCGACACCGAGGCCGACCAATTTATCCGCCGCAACGGTCTGCTGGGTCTCTACAGCAGCGAGCAGTCTTTCGCCAATGACCAATGGCGGCGCGATATGAATCGGTCCTTCGGCGCCACGTTCGATGAGCTGGCGCGCGAGGAGATCCGTCAGATGGAGCCGGTTCTGTCGGACCAGGTCGCGCGCGCCATCTTTTTCCCCACGGTGTACAGCACCGACAACCCGGGGCTTCTGACCCGCGCCATCGCCGACCGGGCATGCGACGGCCAAGCCAAGGGTTATGTTCAGGCCGAGGTTCGGGACCTGCAAATCGATAACGGCCGGGTGACCCGCTTGAAGACCGACCAGGGTGACATGCCGGTCGATAAGCTGGTGGTCGCGGCGGGCGCGTTCTCACACCGTCTGGCGCGCATGATGGGGATCCGCGTGCTGTTGGAGTCCGAGCGCGGTTATCACGTCGAGCTTGAGGGCTTTGAAAGCGGCTTGACACGCGTCTGTCTGCACTACGAGCACGCCTATGGCATCAACCCGACGACGACCGGGCTTCGATTTGCCGGCACCGTGGAACTGGCCGGTGTCGACGCGCCGGAGAAGCACGAGCGCGGCCAGACCATCTGGCGCCGGGCGCGCCCGGTGCTGCGTGAACTGGAAGGCGTCGACAATCCGAAGATGACAACCTGGATGGGGCGTCGTCCGACCCTACCGGACTTCCGTCCGATGATCGGCCCCGCGCCCGGCGTCCGCGACTGCTGGTTCGCCTTCGGCCACCAGCACCTTGGGCTGACACTGGGCGCGCGCACCGGCGCGATCATCGCCGATCTGGTGTCGGGTCACGATCCCGGTCTGGACCTCGAACCGTTCAGAACGGATCGGTTCTAGCTATCAACTTCGATGTGGATGTGGTCGTCGTGACGCGCGGCCGCGCAGCCCTGGAAGCGGATCATGGGATCGCTGATGCCAAGACGCTCGACCAGGTGAGGTTCCAGGAAGATCTTCGTCACGCCATGCTCTCGGCCGGGTCCGGTGAGCCAGTTGAGCATGGCGGCATTTCTTTGCTCATCGAGCGCCAGGTCGGGCCAGAGCGGCTGCAGCCACGCCATATCCCAGCGTAGACTGACACCGTCCGTGTCCACGCATGGCT
>JBCCIS010000083.1 GCA_039028155.1 Pseudomonadota bacterium | reverse complement strand
GCTCCGGCGGTCACGGCGGCTCAGGCGGTCACGGAGGCTCCGGCGGCCACGGTGGCTCAGGCGGCTCAGGCGGTCACGGAGGCTCCGGCGGCCACGGTGGCTCAGGCGGCTCAGGCGGTCACGGAGGCTCCGGCGGCTCAGGCGGTCACGGCGGCTCAGGCGGCTCAGGCGGCCACGGCGGCTCAGGCGGTCACGGCGGCTCCGACGGCAAGGGCGGCTCCGGCGGTCATGGCGGCTCCGGCGGTCATGGCGGCTCCGGCGGTCATGGCGGCTCCGACGGTAAGGGCGGCAAGGGCGGCAAGGGCGGTTCCGACGGCAAGGGCGGCTCCGACGGCAAGGGCGGCAAAGGAAAGAGCTGAGTGAGTTAAGGGAAAAGATACGAGGGCTGTCTTAACCAACAACAACGCCCTCACCTAAACTGAGCGGCCCATGCGCTAATCCCTCCATTAGCATGGGCCGCTTTTCTTATGGCAAATCGGCCAGTTCAGACTGTGTCTGATGTCACAAGCGGACGGCTTCCAGGCACGTGTGTTCTCGCCGCCTACCGACAAACCTATCTTTCCGTGTGGCTTGCCCCACATTTGACCGCATTAGGCGATCAGTCGACGGGGTCGGCTGACGGGAACATCTTCTCGGCGATATGAGCCTGTACGTCGCTTAAATGGCTATACATGACCTGGTGGGCCCGGTCGCCATCGCGCGCGGCAATCGCCTGGACCAATTCGACATGCAGGCCCGCGTAAAGGGCCTGGCGGTTAAAGCACCGCGCGTTCTCATCAAGGTTCGACCACGAAGCATCGCGGCGAACATCGGCCAGCGCATCATAGATAGACAGGAACAAGACGTTGCGTGCCGCCTCCGCGACCTTGCGGTGAAACGCCGCATCGGCCCTTTCATAAGTCGCCGCGTCTTCGGCGGTCCTCGTCTGGTCGGCCAGCCTGGTCAGGCGCTCGATATCGCAACGTGACGCGCGAACGCTTGCCAGGCGCGCCATCACCGGTTCGATAGCGAGGCGAACCTCCATCACTTCGATCGGATTGGTGTGTTCGAAGGTCTGCTCAAGCTGACCGACATGGCTCGACGTTGGTTGGGCGATAAACGTCCCGCGTCCCTGACGGCGCAGGATGCGGCCCTCCTGCTCCAAGGCGCTCAGCGCCTTGCGCAAGGTGCGTCTACCAACCCCCAGATCGCCGGCCAGAACACGTTCCGGCGGCAGTCGTCCGCTCTGGCTCAGTTCGCCGCTGGCAAGCAGATCCCGCAACGTCGTCAACGTTGATTCGTAACGTTCCATGTGCGCTTGGCCCCCGCCAGCCGCCGGTTGGAATGAAGACCAAAGGTCCCACATTGGTTCCGCCCTTGCAAGCGCCATATCCGAAACACCGTATTGTCGACGAGCCTTATGCGTAACCTTGCATACACGGCGTCCCGTCACGCGTTCACCATATCCGAAGCCGGGTCCGTCGGGCGAAGCGTTTGACCGGCGGTAACCCAATGGTTACTGTTTGGTTCGGGGCGCACAACATCGGCGAGCCTAGGCGCCGGTCGGCAAAAAACAGGTCATCCTCCGAGCCTACGGAGGAGCGGAGCGGGAACCGTGTCAACACAGTCGTCGGATACCAGGCAGGACAATCTGCAATCAGCGCTCGATGCGCTTCATGAGGATGTCGAGCGTCTCAGCATGGCGCCGTTTTGGGCGGTCGATACCAGCGCCAACCACGACGAGGACCGGCAGGTCCAAGACAAGAAAAAAGCGATCCCCCACGTCTGGCGCTACAAGGATCAGATCGAGCCCCTGCTTTACCGATCGGCTGAGTTGATCACCACGCAATCATCGGAGCGCCGCTCGCTGATCCTGGTCAATCCCGGCCTGGCGCCACGCCGCGCGTCGGTCTCAACCATGTACACGGCCTACCGATTGAACGATCCCAACGAGATCATGCCGCCGCACCGCCACTCGCCCAACGCCATCCGTTTCGGCCTGACCGGCACCATGAACTTCACCGGCGTCGAGGGCGAGAACATCACCTTTGGCCCCGGCGACATGGTGCTGACGCCCCACGACACCTGGCACAACCACGGCAACCAGGGCGACGAACCGGCGATCAATTTGAGCGTCCTGGACCTGCCCCTGGTCGAAACGCTGAATGCGACCTATTTCGAGCATGACTACACGGAAGAAGAGGAAGGCGAGCGGGTGCGCAAGGAAGTGCAGTCCGAGCGGTTCCCATCCGACTACAGCCAGCACATCTATGGCCAAGGTGGCCTCCGGCCGCGCTTTGTCAGCCATCACCGCGGCACGGGCAACGCTTCGCCCATGTACGTCTACCGCTGGGAGATGATGCGCGAACTTCTGGAGAGTTTCCGCGACTGGGACGGCGATCCCTATGAGGCCATCACCATCGAATACGTCGATCCGACAAACGGCCTGCCGGTCTTCAAGACCATCACCTTCTTTGCCCAGATGCTGCGTCCCGGTGAAAAGACGCGGCCGATGAAGCAGAACGCGAGCCTGCTGTGCGCGCCCATCGAAGGCAGCGGACACAGCATCATCGACGGCACCCGGATCGACTGGGAACAGTTCGACACGTTCGCGGTGCCTGGCGGTGCCTGGACCGAACACGTCAACGGATCCGACAGCGCGCCGGCGGTTCTGTTTGTGGCCAGCGACGAGCCGACGCTCAAAGCGCTCTCCCTCTACCAGAAGCACGGCAGGACCGAGGCCGGCGACATCGTCAGGCTGGCCTGACCGTGGCGCGCGCTCTCAATACCGAACGGATCGGCCATATCGACTGCCCCGGCGGCGGTCAGGTCTGGGTCGACGGCACGACGCTCTACGTCGGCCATATGCGTCATCCCAGCGGCACCAGCATCTATGACGTCGCCGATCCCAAGAACCCGAAACTGTTGCGCCATATCGAGATCCCCGATGGCTGGCATTCCCACAAGGTGCGCGCCGCCAACGGGCTGATGGTCGTAAACCACGAACGCTTGGGCCAAGGCGCCAACAGCGAGTTCGGCGGTGGCCTCGGCATCTATGACGTCGAAGACCCGTCCGAGCCGAAGCTGATCACCAAATGGCTGACCCACGGCAAGGGCGTGCACCGTTACGATTTTGACGGCCGCTATGCCTATATCTCACCGACCGCCGAGGGTTATGTCGGCAACATCGTGATGATCCTTGACCTCGCCAATCCGGCCGAGCCGGAGGAAGTAGGGCGCTGGTGGATTCCCGGCCAGTGGGAAGCCGGCGGCGAAGAGTACCCGTGGAACGAATGGGTGCCGCCGCGTTGCCATCATCCGCTGCGCGTCGGCGACCGGCTCTATGTCAGCTATTGGCACCACGGGTTCTTCATTCTCGATATCGCCGATATGACACAGCCCAAGCTGGTCTCCGGCGTCAACACGTCGCCGTCCTTCCCGCACCCCACGCACACCTGCTTGAAAATGCCGGGGCATCTGAAAGGGCGCGATATCATGGTGGTGGCCGACGAAGACGTCGCCAAGCTGTGGCCATCGGCACCGGCCTTCACCTGGGTCTACGACATCACCAACGAGCGCAATCCCTCGGCGATCGCGACATTCCAGGTCGAAGGGCTCGACACCGACGGCGCGCCCCAGCCGCCGATGATGGGTTGCCATCAGCCGTCCGAACGCTTCACCGGCACCATCCTGCCGTTCGCCTGGTTCGCGCAAGGCTTGCGGCTTGTAGACTTTGCCGATCCCTTCCAGCCCCGCGAAGTCGGCTTTTATGCCGCCGATCCGCCGGATGGTCATGATCAAGCGTCGTCCAACGACGTGACGATCGACGATCGCGGCCTGATTTACCTGATCGACCGGCAGCGCGGCGTCGACATTATCGAAACCAGCGTGTTTTGAGGCGAGGTTTCGGGAGATGACGCGCGCAGCCCTAATCGGCCTCGGCACCATGGGACCAGGTATCGCGGCGACACTGGCGCGCGCCGGCATGGCCGTCTCCTGTTATGACGTCAGCGGCGCGGCGCGTGACAACGCGCTGACGCAGATAGCCGCGGCCGACGACGTTCTGACCCGTCTCGACATGCCGGACCGCAGCAATGGTGCCAAGGTCGACATTGGCGAGAGCCTGGCAGCGTGTGTCGACGGCGCCGATCTCGTCATCGAAAACGTGCCGGAGAATCTCGAGATTAAAGCGAGCCTGTTTCGCGAACTCGGCAGCCTGGTCAGCGCCGATTGTGTTGTCGCGTCCGACACCTCGGGCATTCCGATCAGCGCGCTACAAAAGAACATCTCCGCGCCCGGCCGGGTCGTCGGCATGCATTGGTCGAACCCGCCGCACATCATCCCGATTATTGAGGTCATTGCCGGGGACGAAACGAGCGAGGGAACGGTTACCTGGATGGTCCAGACCATCAAGCAGCTCGGTTTGAAACCGGTGGTCGTCAAAAAGGACGTGCCCGGCTTTGTCGAGAACCGCGTGCTCTATGCCCTGATGCGCGAATGTGTCGATCTGGTCGACCAGGGTGTGATCGATGCCGAGGCTCTGGATACCTGCGTCTCCTGGGGCATCGGCTACAAGCTCTCGGTGATCGGGCCGATGGCGCTGCTCGATGTCGCGGGCCTGGACATCTACCAAGCCGTCGGCAGCTACCTCAACAAGGACCTCTCCGCGCGCGCCGATGTCAGCGATTATGTCAGCGCCAAGACCGATCAAGGCAAGCTGGGCATGAAAACGGGCGGCGGAATCTATGACTACACGCCCGACAGGATTGCCACCTTAAGGGCCGAAAGGGCCGCTAAGCTTGTCGCGGTGCGCAAGATACTCGACAGTCAGGGCCCATGAAGGTGTTTGAAGTGAAGGCCATGACCATGCAGCATCAAGATCACGTACTAGGCCGTTCGGATCCAGCGGCCGGATATGATGGTGCGGGGACGTTGGATCCAAGTTGCAAGGGAGGAAGATGATGAGATCTTTCGTTGGAAAACTGTTCGCGGCGACCGGCGCTCTTGCCGTCGGCGCGGTGATGACGCTCTCCGCCGCCTCAGCGGACGACGTCACCAGCATCGCCATTCTGGTGCCCGAGGAAGGCACCGATTTCGGTTGGAACCAGCAGGGCGTCGACGCGGCCCGCGAGGTCGCCGAGACCTATGGCATCGAGTTCATTCCGGCCGAAGGCCTGGGTTATGGCGACGTGCGTCCGACCTTGCGCGAACTGGCCGAGGACGGCGCCAGTCTGATGATCGCGCATGCCAGTGGTTACAACACCGCGGCCCCAGAGATCGCCGAGGAAACCGGCGTTCCCGTCGCCATCGTCGACAGCCCGGATGCGATCAAGGAAGGCCTAATCGCCGACTACACGCTGTCCGGTCATGATGGCGCCTATCTGGCCGGCCGCCTGGCCGCCAAGCTGACGCGCACCGGCACGGTCGGCATCGTCGTTTCCGGCGAGCCGCCGTCCTGGAACTCTCAGTCGGCTGGCTTCGCCCAGGGCGTCAAGGCTGAGAACAGCGACGTCAACATCATCTATGCCATCATCGGTCCGGCCGCCTATTCCGACGTGGCCGGCGGCAACCGGGTGACAGGAACTGTCATCGCGGCCGGCGCCGACATCATCTTCGGTCAGGGCAACGGCTCCAGCTTCGGCATGATCGAAGCGGTCGAAACGACACCGGCGACTGATGGCGGCAAGGTGTGGTTCATCGACGTCATCGGCGACAAGTCCAGCCTGGACAAAGGCCACCTGCTGACCTCGGTCATGTGGAACATGGCGCCGGTCTATAGCGCCATGGTCGAAGACCTGAACAACGGCACCTTCGGTACGGTGGGTTATGCCATCAAGCTCGACGATGACTCCGTCAAGCTGCTGCAGACCGACCATATTCCGGCCGAGATGTGGACCGAATTGATGGTCATCCGCGACGGCATCGTCTCCGGTGATGTGACCGTCGATGAAATCTATGATGCCCAGGACGTCCGCGCCTTGATGAACCAAGTCGAAGAAGCGCCTGAGGAATAAGGTAACAAAGGAAGGTACCATGGCGGCGGGGACGGCATTGGCAATGTCCTCGCCGCCTGGACCACGCGATGGAAGGTTCGGAAAACGCCGCAAGCCCTTACGCACGCCATACCGGTGATCCCACACCGGCCGTTGCGCTTCGGGGTATCTCCAAGAGCTTTCCCGGCGTCATCGCCAACAACGACATATCTCTCGATTTCAACCCGGGCGAAATTCACGTCCTCTTAGGCGAGAACGGCGCCGGCAAGTCGACCCTGATCGGCATCCTTGCAGGCATGCAGCAGCCGGACGAGGGCACGATCGCCATCGCCGGACGCACCGTGCGGCTGAGCTCTCCGCGCGAGAGCCTGGACCTGGGTGTCGGCACCGTCTTCCAGCATGTCCTTTTGGTGCCGAGCCTGACGGTGATCGAGAATTTGATGCTGGGCGGCGCGTGGCATCAACGCCTTGACCGGAACACGGCCCTAAAACGCTTTGATGATCTGAAACGCGTGCTCTCCGTCGACATCGACCCGGATGCGCCGGTTGGACGCTTGTCGCTTGGTCAGCAGCAACAGGTGGAGATCATGCGCGCGCTGTGGCGTGGCGGCAGCGTGCTCGTTCTGGACGAGCCGACATCCATGCTAACCCCCCAGGGCGTCAAGGAACTGGGCGAGGTCATGAAGCGCCTGCGCGATGAAGGTGTCGCGATCATCTTCATAACCCACAAGCTCGCTGAGGCCTTTGCCTTCGGCGACCGTATCTCGGTCTTGCGCCTGGGCCGCCTGGTCGGCCAGATCGGACCTGAGCGCCTCGCCACCATGAACGAGCAGGAGGCAACGGCCGAGATCATTCAGCTGATGTTCGAAGGCGGCGGTGACGCCAGCGATATCGAGACCCTGGTCGAAGAGGGCCACGCCCGGCGCCGTGCCAATCCGGTTGACCAGTCGGTTTCGCCGTCCATCACGGTCAGTGGCCTGACCACCGAAGGCGAGCCCGGTGAGTGCACGCTGGACAATGTCGGTTTCGATGTTCGGCCAAGCGAGATCCTGGGCATCGCAGGAGTCGACGGTAACGGGCAGAAACACCTGGCCGAAGCGCTTGCCGGCCAGCGTGCGTGCAGCGGCGGGCGCATCGACGTGTTCGGCACCAACGTCACGCGCCTTGACGTCGCTGCCCGCGAGGCGCTTGGTTTGCGCTACGTCACCGATGAACGACTCGACGAAGGCACCGTCGCCGGCATGTCGGTCGCCACCAATCTGCTTTTGAAGGAGATCGGGCGGGCACCCTACTGGACCTCCGGGATCAGCCGGTGGGACAAGATTAACCGCCACGGTCGCGAACTCATCGCGCGCTACGATATCCGCACGCCATCGGAGCACACGCCGATTGGGCGGCTTTCCGGCGGCAACATCCAAAAGGCGCTTCTGGCGCGCGAGCTTTCCGGCAACGCGCGGGTCGTTATCTACAACAAACCGACCTATGGCCTGGACCTGCACAACACGCGTCTGGCGCGTGAGAGGATTCTGGAAGGTTCCGCAAACGGCCTGACCACCATTTTGATATCCAACGAGCTGGACGAGTTGATCGAACTCGCTGACCGGATCGCGGTCCTGCATCAAGGCCGCATGACAGGCATCGTCGACAACGCCGACGATGCCATTTCACGTATCGGCCGCTTGATGACGGGGGCCAAAGCGGCATGACCAGCCAGGCCGAACCCGCGCCGACGCCGGTCAACGCGCCGCTGCCCGTCGCGCGTGGACGCCAGATGGCATCAGCCGCGGGACGCCTTCTGCTGCCGATTCTGCTGGCGCTGATTGTCGGCGCCATGATCCTGCTGATCCTCGGCAAGGATCCGCTGGCCTATTATGGTTATGTCGTCGAACGCGGCCTCTTCCGTTGGACCGGCCTGCAGGCGACGCTGACCCGCGCGGCGCCGTTGCTGCTGATCGCCGCCGGCCTGATCATCGCGTTCAAGGCCGGCATCTGGAACCTGGGCGTCGATGGCCAGTTTCTGCTTGGCGCGGTCCTCATCGCCGCCGTCTCGCCGATGCTAATCGCGACCCTGCCCTATTGGATCGCGATCCTTGCCTGTTTCGCCATTGCCTTCGCCGTCGGCATGGTGTGGTCTGTGGTGCCGGCGTTCCTGAAGGCGGTCTACGGCGTCAACGAAATCATCACGACACTGATGATGTCGTTCCTGGGCGTCAGTCTCGCCAACGTGCTGATCAAGATCCCATTCAACGATCCCTCGACGACCGTGCCGCAGACGGTGACGTTGCCGGTCGAGGACCGCCTGCCGCGCTTGTTCGATACCACCGTCCACAGCGGCATCATCATCGCGTTGATCGTCATCGTGCTGGTGCATCTCATGATGACCCGCACGTCACTGGGCCTGAAGCTGCAGGTTGTCGGTTCAAACCCGCGTGCCGCTGTCCATGCCGGCCTTGACGTGGTCAAGCTAACCTTCGTGACGTTCGCGTTGAGCGCCGGTCTCGCCGGCCTCGCCGGCTCGGTCGAGATCCTGGGGGTCTGGGGCAATGTGCGGGCGGATTGGAACCCCGCCTATGGCATGTTGGTAATCCCAATCGTCTTCCTGGCGCGCTTCAACGGCCTCGCCGTGATCGGCCTGATCCTGTTCTTCGCGGTCCTGATGATTGGCGGCGAGAGCGCGGCGCGCCGTGTCGGCGTGCCGCAGTTCTACGTGCTCGTCCTGGTGGCGTTGTTGTTGATCTTCATGGCGCTCGTAGAGCTGCTCGGCCAGCGCTGGCGTCAGCGTACGAAGGCCTGACGCCATGCAGATGCTGATGACAGAGCAATTCCTGACCGCGCTGCTGCTGGGCGCGGTCGTCGCAGGCGTGCCGCTTCTTCTGGCCGGCCTGGGCGAGCAGATCTCCGAAAAGGCGGGCGTCCTCAACATCGGCATTGAAGGCATGATGCTGTGCGGCGCCTATGGCGGTTTCGTCGCGGCCTACTACACCGAGTCCTATTGGCTCGGTTTCCTTGCCGGCGGGCTGTCAGGCATGGCGGTCGCACTCTTGATGGCGATCCTGTGCGTCTATCTAGCCATGAACCAGATCGTCATCGGGATCGGCCTGACCCTGGGCGCCGAGGGGCTGACAGCGCTGCTACACCATTTCCAGTTCAGCCGCACGTATCCCCGCCTGGGCGAGACACCGACGCTGCCGATCCCGATCTTAAGCGAGCTTCCGGTTGTCGGCCGTGTGCTATTCGACCATCACCCCGTCGTCTACCTGACCGTGATCTTGATGTTCGCCTTGATTTGGGTGTTCAAACGCACATCGGTCGGCCTCAACCTGCAGGCGGCGGGCGACAAACCGGCGGCGCTTGACGCGGCGGGCGTCAGCGTGCGCCTGACGCGGGCCTGCGCGGTCCTGACCACCGGTTTTCTGGCCGGCATTGGCGGTGCCTACATGGCCAATGTCGGCGCCGGGATCTTTGTGCCATTCATGATCCATGGCGGTGGCTTCATCGCCATCGTTCTGGCCATGCTGGCGCGCGGCAAACCGATCTGGGTCGGTTTTGGCGCGCTGCTTTTCGGCCTGAGCCTGGCGCTGACGACCGCACTTCAGGTCGCCGGTCTCAACATTCCGACTGATGTCGTCCAGATGCTGCCGTTCGGCATGGTGATCGTCGTGCTGATCATCTTTGCCCGGCACAGCTATCTGCCACCGTCGCTCGGTCTGCCCTACTTGCGCGGTCAACGCTGAAAAACACGGAAACAAGAAGGAGGAGAGTCTTCATGTCTGACACCAAGGTCTACCTGCTTGATGGCGGCACATTGGTCATCGACGGGTTCCACGCGTTTTGGAACCGCGGGCCGGGCGGCGAGCTGCGCTTTCCCTGCTACGCCGTCCTGATCGAACACGCCGACGGTCTCTATATCTTCGACACCGGCTACGACCACGCCCACGTCATGGACGTTCTGCCGTTCGAAAAACCGCTGCAGACGCCGGAACAGACGATCCCCGGTGCACTGGCGAAGATCGGCAAGAAGCCGTCGGACATCAACTATGTCATCAACTCGCACTATCACTTCGACCATTGCGGCGGGAACAAACACCTGACCACGGCGTGCACCGTATGCCACACCAAGGAGTTGGAGGCCTGCGAGTGTTTCCAGCCGTTTGAGGGGCTCGGCTATTCGGATCTGAGTTTCGATTCCGACCTGGAAGCCAAGCGCGACGCCAAGGCCGGCAAGACACCGGCCGAACCGCCATTGGACATCTATACGCCGAAATACGAGACCGTTACCGGCGATCAGGAGATCGCCAAGGGGCTGTGGCTGTTTGAGACGCCGGGCCACACGGCCGGCCACTACAGCATGATGGTCGAACTGGCCAATCGCCGGCCGATGCTGTTCACGGCGGATGCCTGCTACAGCCAGAAGAACATGGATCTCATGTGCATCTCCAGCTTCCACCTGGACCCGGTGGCAAGCCTGCAGTCGATGGTGAAGCTGAAAGAGATCGCCGAGAAGTACGATGCCGAGATGTTCTATTCCCACGACCCCGAGAGCTTCGGCAAGTACCTGCAGGCACCGGGGTTCTACTCCTGACGCCGCGAAAACAGGGAGGACACGATGAAGAGATTTAAGGGACGTGTCGCCATCGTAACCGGCTCTGCCCAGGGCATTGGGCGTGCGATTGCCGACCGATTGAGCAGCGAAGCCGCCATAGTCTGCTACGCTGATATCAATGGCGATGGCGCGGCCGCAGCCGCTAAGGAAGCGGACGGCGGCAGAGCCTTTGCGGTCGGATGCGATATCGGTGAGCCGGAGTCCGTCGCGGCCCTACACAAAGCAGTCGTTGACAAACACGGCAAGCTCGACGTCCTGGTCAATGCTGCGGCCATTGTGCCGTTCGTACCGTGGGACGATCTGACATTTGACGAGTGGCGACGAGTCATGCGCGTCAATCTCGACGGCTGTTTCCTGATGTGCCGCGAGGCAATCGCGTTGATGCGGGAGAACGGCTACGGCCGGATCGTCAACATCTCATCGAACTCGATCTTCGCCGGCACGCCGAACATGGCCCACTACGTCGCGTCAAAGGGTGGCATCCTCGCGTTCGGACGCGCGCTTGCCACCGAGCTTGGCGCCGACAAGATTACCGTCAACTCGGTCTGTCCCGGCCTGACCGACACAGAAGGTGTCCAGACTACGCCGCACAAGGATGCCTTCGACTTTGTCGAGATGCTGCAGGCGATCAAGGGTCACGGCACGCCGCAGGATATTGTGCCTGCGGTCGCCTTTTTGGCTTCTGAGGAGGCGCATTGGATCACCGGCCAGGCGCTTGCTGTCGATGCCGGCATGATCCGCTGGTAAGATCGATCTAACCAAGGCGCGCCGATGGCGGCGTGCACCGGAGCGGATTTACGTGCCTTGACGAAATCGCGAAGCGATTTCATTAGAACAGGATCTGCTCAAAGGGAGGACCCGTCCATGAGTGGCATCAAGGTCAAGGAACCCGTCATTACGCTGACATCGGGCCCGGCAGCCGCCTATCCGCGCGTCCTGCGGGCGATGTCGACACCGGTTCATTACGACTACGACCCCTACTTCCAGGCGTTCTATGAGGAGGTCGCGCGCAAGACGGCAAAGGCCATGCGCGTCGATGAACCGGCGCTTTTGCTCCACGCCGAACCAGCCGTCGGCATCGAGGCGGCCGCGGCCTGTCTGATCGCCCGCGACGACGTTGTCCTGGGACTGGCGTCCGGTGTCTACGGCAAAGGATTCGGCTACTGGGCTCTGCGTTACTGCAAGGAACTCGTCGAGATCGAGGTACCCTACAACGAGGCGATCGATCCCCAGTCGGTCGAGGACATGATGACCAAGCGGCCCGACATCAAGATCGTGTCCGTGGTGCATCACGACACGCCTTCGGGCACGCTTAATCCGCTAAACGAAATCGGCGAGATCGTGCGGGCGCATGACGGACTGCTGATCGTCGACGCCGTGTCGTCGTTCGGCGGCATGGATGTGCACCCCGATGACTGCCATGCCGATGTCTTCATCACCGGTCCCGGTAAGTGTCTGGGCGGACCGCCGGGCGTCACGATCATGGCGGTCAGCGAGCGCGCCTGGGATCACATGGCCGCCAACAAGGATGGGCCGACCGCCTCTGTTCTCAGCCTGACCGACTGGAGGAACGCGTGGAGCAAGGACCACGACTTTCCCTTCACGCCGTCGGTATCGGAGGTCAACGGCCTGGACGCGGTGATCGACAACTACCTGGAAGAAGGCGCGGAGTCGGTCTGGGCCCGTCACGACCTGACCGCGCGCGCCTGCCGTGCCGGCGTCAAGGCCATGGGTCTGGAGCTGTGGGCGGCGCGCGAGGAGATCGCCGCGCCGACGACGACGGCGGTCAAGGTACCCGACGGTTTTGAGGACAACGAAATCCGCGCGACGGCGCGCGAGCTCTACGGTGTCGTCTTCTCCGCAGGCCGCGCCGAGACCGAGGGCAAGCTGATCCGCATAGGTCATATGGGTCCGACCGCCGAGCCGATCTATGCGGTCGTCGCCATTTCGGCCCTCGGCGGCGCCTTGCGCAAGCTGGGCCACAACGCCGACGTCAACGCAGGCCTGGAAGCGACCATGGATGTCATCGCCGCTGCCCATGCCTGAGCGGTGGCGCCGGTGGGCTGTGTTCATCGGTGCCTTGTCATTGAGCTTCCTGGTGTCGTTAGGCGCACAGGCCGGCGGCGACGATGGCGACACGCTTGTCGACCTTGATCTGATCAATGGCGACGGTCAGTCCCTGCGCTGCGTGACCGTGCTCGCCCATTTCGTGTCGTTGCCGGACCTGACAATCGAACCCGGCGCGTCTCTTCGTGTCAGCTACTTTCGTGGCGCCGACGACGGCACGCTCTATATCCTGCGCGACGACGGTCGCCGGATGATGGTCGAGAACCTGCTGTGCGGCAGGACCGATGACTGGGATGCCACGCGTGGCGAGGTCCCGCTTCTGGATGTCAGGGCCTCGGCCTCGCCGCATATGGTGATGACCTGCCAGGTGGCCGGCCGCCTCCAATGCACACTTTGACGTTTCCCTCCCCCCTTGAGGGAGAGGGTTGCGCAGGCTTGGGCGCATCAGCGCCCTAGGCGAAGCTGGGTGAGGGGGAGCAACGTCGACGACCGCACCGTGTCTTTTCTTGTGCGCTCGCGCGCAGCCCCCTCACCCCAGCCCTCTCCCTCAAGGGGAGAGGGAGATTTCGACGTTAGGTCGCGAACGACACTATGGCACGGACCTCGATACTTTCGCGCGGCGGCGCGTTGCGATCGGCCAAATCAAAAGCCGTGTGCGGCGAGAACCGGGCGCGGCCGTCATGGGCTGAGTCGTAGCCCTTGATCAGCAGCACCTCATTGGCCGTCATCTCGGGTGCGTAGAACCAGCGTTGCCCTGGGCTGTACGTGGTGTGATAGATCTCGCCGACGCGATCGGGATAGACCAGATCAACAGCCACGAGATCGCTAGGCAAGACCGACTGCGCGTCGGCCAGGGCGAGCGGCTTGGACCGCACGGGTCCGCGCAACGGCCGCCACACGTTGATCTGGGCAAAGCGGCCGGCAAGCCAGGCTTCGGCTTCGTCGGCCGGCAACAGATCGCGCACGCGCTGGGGCCCCGACTTTTCGGTGTAGTCGTTGTGCACCATCTTGACCGGCGTGCGGTGACCGGCCGCCTCATTGTCCTCTGTTTCGATGCGGACCGTGTGGTCGAAGATGACGACATTTGTCGCACCGGTCTCCGCCTTGATCAGGCGCTCGATCTCGTCGTTGTAGACGTCGCGAATCTGGTCTTCATCCAGGAAGTCGGTTACCGCCGTCGGCACCTCGCGCAGCGCGAAACCTTCGACATCCAGGGTCGGGTCGATTGCGCGCATGTCACGGATTGGCAGGCGCACGTTCTGATAGGTTCCCGTCCGTTCGAAACCGTCGACGCCATTGCGGTAGATGCTCACCGGCTCGGGGCTGTTGGGATCGAGGAAGACCAGTTCGCCTTCGACGGTCCGGTTCGCTACCACCGTCTGCGCGGGGCGGATCTGGTGATCAAAGTGGGAAATCGGGCTGACCTGGGCCAGGCTCATGTCTCTCTCCGTGTTGGCTCCCGACGTTCGCCTCCATGTGCGGTCGGGATGAGTGCGGCTTCCCTCAAGGTGGGCCGCGGCACGGCAGCGACAAACGACGATTACTCAGCATCGATTTAGATTTTCTAATTAGAACCAGCTCCGAATCGCTGAAATCAGCGCACTTCGCCTTAGTCTGCCTCAGACGGCCCGCACCCCGGCCATTTGAGCCGCCTGCTCAATGGCGACCCGCATGCTGCGGTGGTCGGCCTTGCCGGTTCCCGCGATGTCGAACGCGGTCCCGTGGTCAACGCTCGCCCTGACAAACGGCAACCCGACGGTCACGTTCACACCCTCGTCGATCCCCAGATACTTGACCGGGATCAGCCCCTGGTCGTGGTACTGGGCGACGACGATGTCGAAGCGCCCCTGGCGGGCCTGCATGAAAACCGTGTCGCCCGGCCACGGCCCGCTGCAGTCGATCCCTTCGTCGCGCGCCATCTGAACGGCGGGCGCGATGATGGCATCGTCCTCGGAACCGAACTGGCCGTTCTCGCCAGCATGGGGATTCAAGCCGGCGACGGCGACACGTGGCTTCGCAACGCCAAGATCGCGCGCCGCCTGATCGGCCAGCCGAATGGTCGTGAGTTCCTTCTCAATCGTCAGCATGTCGATGGCGTCGCGCAACGACACGTGAATGGTGACGAGGATGACGCGCAGCTCGTTGTTGAACAGCATCATCGCGTAGTCGCTGGCGCCTGAATGGTCGGCCAGCATCTCCGTATGACCGGGATAGGGCACACCGGCCAGCTTCAACGACTCCTTGTTGATGGGCGC
>JBCCIS010000082.1 GCA_039028155.1 Pseudomonadota bacterium | reverse complement strand
CGTCTCATGCACGATGCCGTTCGGGATGCAGCTCGCGAAGGCCAGCGGTTTGTTGGTCGCGTCGATGATGGATGGCGCGTTGTCCGTGAAAACGGTGCGGAACCGTTCGCCGTCACGGATGTCGGCGACCCACAAGCCATAGCCCGTCGCCGGGTCTTCCATCAGGGCCGTCATGCAGTCGTGAAAAATTCCGGCGTAGTCGTGGCCGGTGCCCCAGGCATCCAACGGATTGACGGGATCAAGACCGTAGTCAAGTCGTTCGCGAAGCCGGTTGGTCGTGTCCGGGCCGATGCTCGCGAATGGCAACCCGGTTCTGGCGGCCAGATCGGTCAGGTGTTCGCGCTCGCCCCCTGAATCGGTAATGGCGGCCAAGCCGCCGGCGACTGGACGGCGTGGTGCACTCATCACCTGCAGGGTGGCGATGAACTCCGGCATGTCGTCGCAACGGATGACGCCGTAGCGCTCAAAAACAGCGTCGTGGGCGTCATCGTTGCCAGCGAGCGCGC
This sequence comes from Pseudomonadota bacterium, assembly GCA_039028155.1. Taxonomy (NCBI): domain Bacteria; kingdom Pseudomonadati; phylum Pseudomonadota; species Pseudomonadota bacterium. Next base: position 14,429 of record JBCCIS010000082.1, on the reverse strand, counting down.
CGGAATGGCTGACAGCCATGGCCGCGCTTTCCGGTGTCCGCGCGGCCTTGACGACGACGACGGCGATATCGCGTTCGGCGGCCTTTTGGGCGGCGGCGACAAAACCGGCGGGATTGCGGATGGTCTCCAGAAACAACCCGACCACCCGGGTCGAGTCGAGCTCAAGCGCGAAGTCCAGATAGTCGGCGGCGGTTGTCGAAATCTCCTGCCCGCTGGAGACCGACAGGTTGAAGGCCAGTCGTCCGTCGGTCTGCAGCATGCCCATGTAGACCGAACCGGATTGGGCAATCAGGGCAACCGGTCCGACGTCGTGGCCGCTCCGGTCGCCTTCACCCAGGCTGCATTGCACCTTGTCGACGCGGTTGTAGAATCCCGAGCCGTTGCCGCCGCAGACATGAAGGCCCGCCGCTTTGGCCTTCGTCTTGAGACGCGAAAGCAACGGCGGATCGCTATCGCCCTCCAGATAACCGCTAGCGAAGATCGTCACCGCCTTGACGCCGGCGGCGATCGCCTCGTCGAACAGACCTTCCAGACGCGCGTTCGCCACGTTGAGCACGGCGTGATCAATCGGGCCGGGCAGAGCGCTCAAGCTGCCATGACAGGGCCGCTCCTCGACCTCGTCGTAACGCGGGTTGACCAGATAGAGATCACCGCCGAAGCCTGCGTTGACGCAGCCGCGGATCATGCCGTTGCCGAACGTGCCGACCTTCGGCGATGCGCCGACCAGCGCGAGGCTGCGCGGCGCCAGGAGCGGCTGAAGGCGATGGTCGGTCATGGTGGAAGGGGCCAAGAGGATACGGATTGAGTGTTCAGCCTAGTCGGTGAAGTCACCGGCCGAAAGACCGATGCCGGTCAAATCGCAAGAAACGGATTGTCGTCTCGACGACAGATGCCTAACCAGGGGCGCTCTCTCCGCCGCCGGTGTCGATCCGTCATGTCCGTTCCCAAAGCATCTGGATCGTTGACCCTTGGCCCAATCGAATGGGCCTTGTTGCTGGCGCTGGCCTTCGTGTGGGGCGGCTCGTTCTTTTTTGGCGCGGTCGCGTTGGACGAACTACCACCGCTGACGGTCCTCTTGGCCCGGGTCGGTCTCGCCGCGGTTGCGCTCAACATCGGGCTGATCCTTGTCGGGCGATCGCTGTTCGGCTACCGCCGCTGGTGGGGCGCGTTCCTGGTCATGGGGTTGATCAACAATGTCATTCCCTTCGGTCTGATCCTGTGGGGACAGACCCATATCGCCAGTGGCCTGGCGTCGATCCTGAACGCGGCGACGCCGGTCTTCACCGTACTTTTGGCCCACTACCTGACCCGCGATGAACAGCTCACCGGGTGGAAACTTGGCGGCGTGCTGATGGGATTTGCCGGCGTCGCGGCGATGATCGGGCCGGAGGCCTTCACCGGTTTTGGCGACCATGTCTTGGGCGAGGTGGCCATTGTTGGCGCGGCACTGTCTTATGCTTTCGCCAGCATCTGGGGACGACGGTTCCGCGACCTGCCACCGGTGGCAACCGCGACCGGTCAGGTCAGCGCCTCCGCCCTTGTCGTCCTGCCGATCGTGCTGGTGATCGACCAGCCCTGGGATCTTGCCGCGCCGGGCATGATCACATGGGGCGCCTTGATCGGCCTGGCGCTTGTCAGCACGGCGCTCGCCTATGTCATGTACTTCCGCATCTTGAGGACGGCGGGCGCCAGCAACCTGATGCTGGTGACGCTTTTGGTGCCAGTCTTCGCCATCGCATTGGGTGTCGGCATTCTGGGCGAGACGCTCGCCTGGCGGCACATCATCGGCATGGCCGTGATTGGCCTCGGCCTGCTCGCGATCGACGGCCGCCTGCCGGCCTGGCTCGCCAGACTTGGCGTCTTGCCGGGCGCGCGCAACAAGGATTGCTGAGAGATTCAGAGAGAGGGGCCGCGCCGCGGGGCTCTGATACGTCCCCGCGGCGCTGCGGGACAACGGCGCCGCCCATCTGGCGCCGTGTGGGTCGCTCGACCCTAAACGCGTTACTGCCTATTGTGGTGAACGAAGCGGCGCCTGGCCGCTTGGTGTTCCAGACCAACCGGTCAGTGTCTTGCTGCACAGCGCATGATGTCATGGTGATGGATCGATCATGTCGGCCGAAGCGGGCCTAACCGGATGATTCCTCGGCTAAAAGCGGCAATCTGGGTCAACGCGCAGGTCAGAATCTGCAACCAGCGGTCCCTACCGATCTACGTCTTGAACCGTGGCGATCCCGACGCCGGCATGGTGTTGATCAAGCTGATCCTGGCCGATGGCCAGGCAATGGTCCTGTCGCCGCTGCGCCAAATGGATGAGTCGCTTGCCTGGCTCAGGGCGACCGGTCCGGACCCCGTCGCCGAGGCCGATGCCGACGCCTATGTCGACCGTCAGCGCGATTTCGATCCGGATATCTGGGTCGTTGAGATCGAGAACCTTGACGGCTCCTGGCAGCCGGACGAGCCCATCGTCGACTAGGGCATTCTCCGTTTTAGCGGGAGCGGGCTGGTGATGCGGTGCGAGCGGAAAATGCTCTGGATGATTCTGCGGCACCCACAAAAAGAGAAAGCACCGACGCGGTTCCCGTACGTCAGTGCTTTCAATTGGGACCGGATGGGGGGATTGGGGGGTATGGAGTCCGGCCCCGTTTGGCGTCATGTCCGGCTCTTGTCGTGCGTGTCTTCAAGCCGGTTAACGTGGTGTAGTCCCTGAAAGGGAATGGGTTCTTGTTCCCTTTTGGACGCCCGACCTGCTGTTGGTTCGTTCGTCCGATGCTCAGGAGATGGTGCCTACCCCCATGGTCTACCGCTCAATCTGCAAGACGGACTGTGCAGGCTGTCAGACTTGTCGATGCGACAATCTGAGCAATGTTTTGCGTATGTCGCAGGACGAAAAACTGTTGCGGATCAAATGTTTATCTATCGAGGCGTCATTATGGCAGGATGCCGGCGCGAAAGTGGCGTGTCCGGCTGCCCGACTTGCCAGCGCGCTTGGGTTGCCTTCGCTCGCGCGCGTGGCGAGCGCTGGTTGTTGACGTGACCGGTGAACGGCGCAGCGCTTGGGGAATGAGATGATCGAGTTTCTGATCGCCCTGGCGGCCTTTATCGCCGCGCACGTTCTTCCGGCGGCAACCGGCTTGCGTGCCCGCTTGATCGATCGATTGGGGCGGTCCACCTATCTCATCGGCTATTCTGCCGTGTCGCTCGTGACACTTGTCTGGTTGGTAAGCGCGGCGTTGCGGGCACCCTATATCGGCCTGTGGCCGACGGGTCCGGTAACGGCACTGGTGCCGATCGTGGCGATGCTGCCGGCATGCGTCCTGGCGGCTGGCGCGGCGACACGACCCAACCCGCTCTCGATCAGTTTCCTGGGCGGCCAGACGGATCCCGAGAAACCCGGCATCCTGGCGCTGGTGCGCCATCCTATCCTGTGGGCGTTCTTTCTGTGGTCGGCGAGCCACGCCATCGCGAATGGCGATCTGGTGGCGCTGATCATGTTCGGCGGTTTTGCGTTGTTCAGTCTTGCCGGCATGGGGCGGATGGAACGGCGCGCGAAGCAGACCATGACGCCGGATGACTTCCAGGCGGCGATGGCGATATCGCGCGGCGCTTCCGCTGACCGGTTGCGCCAGGCATTCTCGGTTCGCACGGTCATTGAGCTTGTTGCCGGTGTCGTTCTTTTCGCTGCCCTTCTCGCCTTGCATGGCCCTGTTATCGGCATCTACCCGCTGGCGCTCATCTAGGTCACGACTGACCCGGCAGACGAGACGCTGCCGGTGGGTAAGTTGCGGTCTCATGCATTGTGTCGCGTCTGTGGTCTCGGCTAAGAGTCTCGGTGGGGAATCACGTCTGCGGCGCAGCGCGAACCGACGGCGACGTCGTTCCGAGGTCTGGGCCCAGCGGTAGGGGGAGTTACCAATGAATGACCAGGTGCCTTCGAAGGAAACCAGGAACGGCATCGATGTCGTAGCGATCGACATCGCCATTCGCCTGACACTGGTCGGTTTGTTGGCCTATTGGTCGCTGCTGCTGATCGGGCCCTTTATCACGATCGTGACCTGGGGCGTCATCCTCGCGGTGGCCTTGTTCCCGACCTTCGAGTGGCTGCGCGGCGTGCTGTGGGGCAAGGGAGTCGTGACGGCCGTGGTGATGACCATCGTGTTCCTGTTGATCATCATCGGTCCTGTCAGTTTTCTGGCCGCGGCGCTGGCGGAGAATGTCACCGACTTCGCGGCTGAACTTGAAGCCGGCACGCTGACGGTCGCGCCGCCCGGTGAGGGGGTCAAGGACTGGCCGGTGGTGGGTGAGAAGCTCTACCAGTTCTGGTCGGCCGCGTCGGTCAACCTGCAGGATGCGCTGGCGACAGTCGCGCCGGACCTCAAACACCTGGCGTCGGCGATGCTCGGGTTCGTCGCCAATGTCGGGCTCGACGTTTTGAAGTTCATCGCCTCGGTCATCATCGCGGGCTGCCTGTTTGTTCCCGGCCTCAAGCTCGCCGCCGGTTTCGGCGCGTTTGCCGAGCGGATCTCGGCCAAGCGCGGCAAACCGTTCGTCGCCCTGGGCGCGGCCACCATCCGCAATGTCGCGCGCGGCGTCATCGGCATCTCGCTTATCCAGTCGCTGTTGCTGGGGATCGGCATGCTGGTCGCCGGCGTGCCGGCGGCCGGTATCCTGACGCTGGTCTGCCTCTTCCTCGGCATCATCCAGATCGGCCCGGCCATCGTTATCATCGGCACGTTGATCTGGGCATGGAGCGAGCTCGGCACGGTGAGCGCGCTGATCTTCACGGTCTACATGATCCCGGCGACTTTCCTGGATAACGTCTTGAAGCCCATCGTCATGTCGCGCGGGCTCTCGACGCCGATGCTGGTGATCTTCATCGGCGTCATCGGCGGCACCATGGCGCATGGCCTGATCGGCCTCTTCATCGGCCCGATCGTGCTCGCGGTCGCCTATGAGCTCATCGTCTTCTGGGTGCGCGGCGATAGTGGTGACGGCGGGGAAGGCAACGAAGCGCCCTCAGCCGACGAACCCGACAACGCCGCCAAGGCCTAAAAGAACGAATGCCCGGTCCGTCGTCACGACGAACCGGGCACACAATCGTTAGGCTCGGGAGGTAGAGCCCGTCTTAGAAGCTGAAGCGAACGCCTGCTTGGGCGTTGTGGCTGTGATACTCGGATGAGACCGTTGTGCCACCACCGGAAAAGTCGATGTCATCTGTCGCGAGATAACGATAGCCGGCAAACAGTGTGGTGCTGGGCGATACCGCGTAACCCAAACCGGCCGAAAACTGGTAGGCAAAAACGGTCTCACTGTCACTAATCCTACCGCCAGGGCCGGGCACAATGACTTGGCCGTCCACATGGGCAATACCCAGACCGGCACCGACATAGGGCATGATGTTCGAACCAAGGTCGATGTCGTAGTAGCCGTTGATCAGACCGGTCCATACATCGATATCGCCAGTGCCGCCCGGCACCAGGCCAAAGTTGTTGACGTTGACCTTGTCGATGTCGTTGGAGCGATAACCCACTTCGCCTTCGACGCGCACACCCTGCATGCTACCAGAGAGCGAATAACCGAGGGCGCCATCGATGCCCCAGCCGGTGTCGTACTCGAATGTGCCGTTAGGACCGCCGCTGCTGTTCCAGTCGGAGTCGCTCACCCACACCGCGTTGCCGGTAACGGAGGCATACCACGGCCCCTGCGCTTGCGACGGCGTCGCCGCCAGTGCCAGCATGGCGCCGCCGGCCGCTGCCGCCAGCCAAGTCTTCGTCGCTCGTGCACCCATTACAATCCCCATTCCAACCAGTGATAGATCAACTTCAAGAAGGTCTGTAACACGCGGTCGGAAACCTCAAGCTTCTAACCATTGTCATACTTTTGTTACAGATAGATCGCTAAAAGGTTGTAACAAGCTTGCTTGAGCGTCAACGCAAAAGATACAATCTAACGTGATGCGATGATTGGATGTTTCGTATATGCAACACTTGCCCATATATAGTGGGCTTCGAGGTTGTTACGCCCAAAAACATCAACCGCTGGGGACGCACCGTTAGCTCGGGAGAGTGCTACTGGACGCACCGAACGCCTTAGACGACGAACGAGTTTGAGGTGCGGCGCGATGCCCGTGAACGATGATCGGCTCGCCCTAGTTGTGCCGGCCGCCCTGAAAAACACGATGGCTCATGCCCAAGTCAGACCTTCGCTGCGAGGCAACGGACGCGTGATTACTGCCAGGCGGGTAATGTCAGAATGGCATCGAGAAGGAACCTGAAGGTTTCTTCGTCGTTTGGTGGGCGCCCGTTGAACAACGCCACGAACAACGGACCCTGCTCGTGTCTGATCACGACGGAGAATACTCCCGGCATCGCACCGTAGTGTGTCAAAACTGTACGCTCATCCAGATCCCACACGCGCCATCCGAGTCCAAAATGCTGGTTTTCTGTAGCAAAAGGCGGCTGTTCCAGGATCGTCGGGTCAATAGGACGCGACGCAAAGCGAAAGTACTGGGCCGCGTCAGCGATCCATCCGCCGGCAGGCGCGACAATGTCTGGCCGGTTGGTCAGGTATTGTTCTTCGCTGGGCACAATCTGATACCGGACGGTGACGTCTGTCTCATCCAGCGACATGCCAACTGTCTCCGGCACCAGCGCGTGAACGGCATCCTCGTATGATGTGCCGACTGTATCTTCCAGGACTCGACCAAGCCAACAGTAGCCCAAATTGGAGTATGCAAACCGGCTGCCTGGGTCGAACTGTAGTGGTCGCTCGAGCATCGCGTCGGCAACCACAACACAGTCGTCAATCACCACGTTTCTGCCGTTTAGTAGCTCATCGATTTCATCCACTGTCGCGAAGAAGGGATCGATGGACAAGCTGCGGTCCCAGCCTGCGCTGTGCTGCAGCAGATGTCGCAGCTCAATTGTCGCGACGCGGTCGTCAACTGATCGCGCGGTGCCCGGCAGAACCTCGACAAGACGATCATCGAGACCCAACCGGCCTTGTCGTACCAAAACGAGAATAGCCTCTGCCGTCACAGGCTTTGAGAGGCTCGCGATTTTGAAACGATCGGCGGCCGTCATAACTCTGCCGGTTGCCGGATTGGCCAAGCCATAAGTGTGGATTTCGGGCACTTCCCCGGCAGTTCCAATTGCAACCACAGCGCCGACCAGCGAAAACTCTTCAATTGTATGCACCATGAGACTGTCGATGGTGCCAACGCCGTCGGTTGCGATAGATAAACTGGTCGGCAGCGATGTCAGGCTGACAGTCATCAAGCAAGAGACCATTACGCATTTGGCCTGGCGCCACGCGATGGAGAGGGCTCGTGCTGACTGTCTTGGATGCATGAGAGGCAGTTTCTGCGAGCACTTGTGCTGTCGCGCACTGGCTCGCCATATCTGTCCGACCTGCCGATCCCGAAAAATGGAGCGGGCGATGAGATTCGAACTCACGACCCCAACCTTGGCAAGGTTGTGCTCTACCCCTGAGCTACGCCCGCACTCCAATGGCGAGGGGGCGGTGTTTACACCATGGTAGGGGCCTGAGCAAGAGCAGCGCGGGTGATGCCGGTCACCAGCCGTTCAGCGCGTCTGCGGGCCTTGTGAGGCCACCGGCGTCGGCCTAGAATCGCGCCATGGCTGAGCAGACGGTCCACCGTGAGGAAATGGCTGGCGAGGCGGCAGGCGACCCCGATCTGCGCCGCGCCGAGCGCATGACGGCGCTCATTCTAGGCATCTTTCTGCCGGTTCTCTTGGCCGTCATCGCCCTTGCTTTGGGTGGGCTCTTGTTGGCACCTAAGGACGACTCGACGCTGGGCTTAATGCGCGCCCTGGTCTTCCGCTGCCATTGAGAATTGAGACGTTAGCTTCTGCGCCAGCCCACTCCCCCGCCGTCCGGGGCAAAACGCCGAGAGGCGTTTTCGCCGAGGCCACCCATGGCAGCATCCTCGGCGTGGCAGGGCGGGGGCGTGGGCTGCCTATCATCGATCGCGCTACAGTAAACTACAGCAGGTCGGCAAGTTTCAGCGCCATCTCTTCCGGGCTGGCGCCATAGGAGAAGTGGGTGATGAAGTTGCCGTCCGGCCCCATCACATAGGTGATCGACGTGTGGTCGACCAGGTAGAGATCGCCGGTTTCGTCGTCTTCCTGGGGCGCCTTGGTCGAATAGACCTTGTAGGCCGCCTTGACCGCTTCGACCTGCTCCACCGTTCCGGTCAGCCCGACCGTGCCGGGGCGGAACCAGCCGACATAGTCTTTCACGACCTCGACCGTGTCGCGCTCGGGATCGACGGTGATGAATATCGGCTGCACCTGGTCGCCGTCGTCGCCCATCATATCGAGCGCCGTCGAGATATCCTGCAAGGTGGTCGGGCAGACATCCGGGCAGAAGGTGTAGCCGAAGTAGATCACGCTTAGACGGTCATCCAGCAGGGATTCGTCGACTGGACGCCCGTCCTGGTCGGTCAACTGGAACGGTCCGCCGATCTCAGCCGTGCCGGTCGAGGCGGTGACGGCGCGATTGTCGGTTACATGGAAAACCGCATACACACCGGCCAAGACCAGGAACGTGACCAGGCCGGAAATCAGGAAGATATTGCGTGGTTTCATGGCATCCAGAATATGGTTTCCCCGACCCTTGACCTCAACCATGGACAGCCGGTCCCGCGGTCCTTATATCCGCGTCCATGCCTGCCACATCCGACGACATCTTCGCCCGGCTCAACGACCTGGGCATCGACTATGAGACCCACGAGCACGTGCCCGTGTTCACGGTCGAGGAGGCACGCGAACATTGCGGCCATCTGCCCGGCTGTCATAGTAAGAATCTCTTCGTGAAGGATAAAAAGGGCGTGTTGTGGCTGATCGTTGCCCGCGACGATGCGCCAATCCGCCTTAGCCAGCTGGAAAAGGAAATCGGCGCCAAGCGGCTTTCCTTCGGCAAGCCCGACCTGTTGATGGAGGTCATGGGTGTGGTGCCCGGCGCGGTAACGCCATTTGGCTTGATCAACGACACCGAGGTCCGGGTCAACGTCATCCTGGACGAAAAGCTGATGGCGGCGGACATCGTCAACTTCCATCCCCTCAGCAATGACCGCACGACCGCGCTCGCGCCGGCGGATTTGCTGCGCTGCATCGAAAGCTTCGGCCACCAGCCCCGGGTCATGGATGTCGACGCGGTCATGGAGTGAGGGTTGCTGTATGTGATCCGTGCTGCGCCGGCCCACTTCCCCTCCCGGCCGCCCCGAGGATGCTGCCATGGGTGGCCTCGGCGAAAACGCCTCTCGGCGTTCTGCCCCGGAGGAGGCGGAGCGGGCCGGCGGTGCCGCGAGCCAGCCGGCGAGCACCAAACCAACCCGCCGGCCTTGTTTCATGGCGCTGAACGGCCCATCTTGCGGGCAGGATCTGTAACTTTTTGAGACGAATGGGATTTAAACCATGGCCATGATCATTGGCGAAGGCGGCGGTCAGGCGCCGGACGGCCCGGCGGCGGGGCCGGCGGGCGACGTGATCAAGGACGCGACCACCGAGACATTCCAGGCCGACGTGCTGGAAGCCTCCATGCAACAGCCGGTCATCGTCGATCTGTGGGCGCCCTGGTGCGAGCCGTGCAAGCAGCTTCAGCCTGCGCTGGAGAAGGTCGTGGCCAAGGCCGGCGGCAAGGTCCGCCTGGTTAAGGTCAATATCGACGAGGAACAGCAGATCGCCCAGGCGCTGCGCGTCCAGTCGATCCCGGCCGTCTTTGCTTTCGATAAGGGCCAGCCGATCGACGGCTTCGTTGGCGCCCAGTCGGAAAGCCAGATCAAGGCCTTCGTCGAACGGCTGATCGGCCCGGTCGGGCCGTCGCCGGTGGATCAGGCCCTGGAACAGGCCCAGGCCGCCCTGGAGGCCGAGGACTTCGCTCAGGCCGCCGCCGTCTTCCAGCAGGTGATGCAGCACGAGCCCGGCAATATCGACGCCCTGGCGGGTCTGGGGCGCGCCATGATCGGGCTCGGCAATGTCGACGATGTCCGTGAGATGATCGATGGCCTGGACGAGCCGACCCGCGCCGACGACCGCATCCACGGCCTGATCGCGCAGCTTGATCTGCTGTCGGAAGGCGCCGCCGATCTCGCGCCGCTTAACGCCCGTATCGCCGCCGACGAGAACGATCACGAGGCCCGGTTCGAACTCGCCAAGGCGCTTGCCGCCATGAACAAGCGCGACGAAGCGGTCGACGCCCTGATAGGGATCATCGAGCGCAAGCGCGACTGGAACGACGAGGCCGCGCGCAAGGAGCTGATCAAATTCTTCGAGGCATTCGGGCCGACCGATCCGGCGACCGTCGAAGGCCGTAAGAAACTGTCGGCGGCCTGGTTCTCCTAAGGGCGCCTGGAACGTCCCGACTGCCGCGACTTCGGAGCACAGCCTGATGGCGGGCCTGCCTTACTATCGATCGATCGAGCAACTGCCCCATCGCCTGGCGATCTTTCCGCTTCCGGGCGCGCTTCTGCTGCCGCGCGGTACCCTGCCGCTTAACATCTTCGAGCCGCGCTATGTCGCGATGTTTGACGAGGCGCTCGCGACATCGCGGCTGATAGGCATGGTGCAGCCGAACGAAGACGCGCCCGATGTCGGCGCCGCCGCGACCTATGACATCGGTTGCGCCGGTCGCATCACCCAGTTTCAGGAAACCGATGACGGCCGTTACGTGCTGACCTTGACTGGGGTGGCGCGCTTCACGATCGCCCGCGAACTGCCGCAGACCGAAAGCGGCTTTCGCGTGGTCTCGCCCGACTTCGAGCGTTACGCGAGCGACCTCGACGCGATGGCCGGCACCGGTCTGATCGACCGCGAAGAGATCCTTGAGCACCTGAAGAGTTTCTTCGCCAGCCGCGGCATCGATGCCAATTGGGATGCGATCGAGCAGGCCGATGACGAAAGTCTGGTGACCGCGCTCTCCATGGTGTGCCCGTTCGAGCCCAGTGAGAAGCAGGCGTTGTTGGAAGCGCGCGATCTCGCCAGCCGCGCCCAGACGCTTCTCGCCCTGCTTCAGATGGGTGGCGATTCGCCCGGCAGCCTGTCGCCGCAGTAGACGGCAGCGCCGTTTCGGCCCACATAGGGGTCCGGGACATCGCTTGATACGAGGAACCGCCCATGGCCGAGACGGGTGTCGATCCCAAACTGCTGGAAATCCTGGTCTGCCCCCTGACCAAGGGGCCGCTGCACTATGACGCCGATGCCCAGGAACTGATCAGCGAACAGGCGGGCCTCGCGTTTCCGATCCGCGACGGCATTCCGATCATGCTGGTCGACGAAGCCCGGCAGCTTGACGACGAGACATGACAGACGCCGCCGAACCGACGGCCCACTGGCCGGTCGAGATCAAGGTCAAGAGCGCGGAGAAGGTTCTAGAGATCGTTTTTGATGATTACAGGGCCTTCACCTTGCCGGCCGAATTGCTGCGGGTCGAAAGCCCATCGGCCGAGGTCAAGGGCCACGGCGTCGGTCAGAAACGCATCATCCCTGGCCGCCGCCATGTCGGCATCATGGAGGTCGAGCCGGTCGGCAACTACGCCATCAAGATCAAGTTCGACGATTTGCACGATACCGGCATCTTCTCGTGGAACTACCTGCGTCATCTGGGCGAGAACCAGGCGACGATCTGGCAGACCTATCTCGACAAGCTCGCCGAACAGGGCCTGAGCCGCGACCCCTGAGGCGGTGTCCGCGCCACCGCTCCCCCTCTCCCCGGCGAGGGAGAGGGCCGGGGTGAGGGGGCGGGCGCGTAAGCGCCAAGACAAGTGACCGGCTTTGTGGCGGCACCAGTACCCCTCACCCAGCTTCGGCTAAGGCGCTGCCGCGCCTAAGCCTGCGCATCCCTCTCCCTCAGGGGGCGAGGGAAGATGATGGTGTTACTCCGCCGCGATCGAGTAGGCGCGCCGCGCCTTGTCTTCGCTCATCAGGCCGTCGGCCAGATCGCGGTCGATCGCCGCGCGGTCGCGGCCGGCGGGGTCGCCGTAGCCGCCGCCGCCACCCAGGTGGATGGTCAAGAGGTCGCCGCGCCTCAAGACATTCGCGTCCTTCGACTTGACCGGGATGACTTCTTCGCCGCGCTTGATCTCGCAATGCCCGCGCTGGCCGGGCGAACCGCCGAACAGGCCGTCGGGCGCGATGCGGAAGCGGTCGGCGTAAACCGCGAAGCTGACCTCGTCTTTCAGGACCTCGTAGGTGCGTGAAAAACCGATGCCGCCCCGGTGCTCGCCATGACCACAGGTGTCGGGCGCCAGCGCGTAGTCGACAACGCGGAAATAGTCGTACTCCATGTCGAGCGCCTCGACCGGCGTGTTCGAGCAGTTGGAGAGCGGGCTGTCGATGGCGTCGCAGCCGTCCTGATTGGCGGAGGCGCCGTAGCCGCCGCCAAAGACCTCAACATAGACTCGGTAGCCGTTGTCGCCGAGGTGTGAGAGCGCGAAGACACTTGTGGTGTCGAAGCCGCAGGCGATGACCTTCTCCGGCACGACCTGGGCCAGCGCCTTCATGACGGCGTTGAAGACGCGATAGCCCGCTTCCATGCGCGCGCGCACCGGCGCCGGCGGTTTGGGATTGAGCAGCGAGCCATAGGGCGCGGAGATTGAAAACGGCCGCTTCATGCCTTCGTTGAACGGGATGTCGGCGCTGGTCAGCACCGATTTCACGCAACTCAAGGCGGCCGAAATGGTCGAGGAAAACGGGCTGTTCAGGTTGCGCGCGACCTGGTCGCAGGTGCCGTCGAAGGTGATCGTCACCTGATCGCCGGCGATGGTGAGCTGGGTCTTGATGACCAGCGGATCGTCGGTGATGCCGTCGTCGTCGATCGCGTCCTCACCCTCATAGGTGCCGTCCGGCACGTCGGCGATCGCCGCGCGTACGCGCCGTTCGGAATAGTCGAGCAGCTCGGCCATCGCTTCCTTGACCGCGTCGGCACCGTACTTCGCGGCCAGCTCCTGGATACGCAGGCCGCCGATCGCGTTGGCTGCGAACTGGGCGTTGAAGTCGCCGATGGTCAGTTGCGGCACGCGGATGTTGGCGGCGACCAGGCGCTCGAACGGCCCGCCGTTCCAGTCGCGATCCATGTTGTAGCGCGCCGGCGGGATGATCAGGCCTTCCTGATAGACGTCGCTGGCCGCGGCGTTCAGGCCGGGCGCGCCGCCGCCGAGGTCCAGATGGTGGGCGACCGAGGCGCCGAAGCCGATCACTTCGCCTTCGAAGAAAACTGGGCTGAAGATGAAGACGTCGGGGATGTGCTGCCCGCCGTGGAATGGATCGTTGGTGATGTAGAAATCGCCCTCGACCAGCTCGTCGACCGGATGCCGTTCGGCGCAGGGCAGGAAGGTCGCGCGCATGGGCCCGAGCTGCATGGGGATGAGTTCGGCCTGGGCGACCACGTTGCCGTCCCGGTCCATGAGTGCCGCCGAACCGTCCTGGGCCTCGCGCAGGATGGTCGAATAGGCGCTTCGGATCAGTTTCGCGCCCATCTCGCGCGCGCCGGCCAGGAGTCCCTGGCTGATTACGGCATAATCGACGGGATCGAGCGCCATGATCGTCTCCTCGTTGTCCTATTCGGCGGCGTCCTGAACGCCATGATAGCCCATGGCGGCCTCGGGGCTGACATATCCGTCTTCCAGGTCGCGCAGGACGTCGTCGCGGTCGCGTTCGCCGGGCTCGCCGTAGCCGGCGCCGCCGCCGGTGAAAATGGTGAGGACATCGCCCTGATTCAGCGGCACGATGCCCTTCGGCGCGACCTCGATCACCTCGCCATCGCGCTCGATGACACAGCGCGCTGTCTCGCCTTCCATGCCGCCGAAGAGGCCTTGCGCGGCCAGCTTCAAGCGGTCGGCATACATGGTGAGCGCCGAGCCGTCTTTGAGGATCTCGTAGCGCCGCATATAGCCGAGGCCTCCGCGATGGCGCCCGGCGCCGCCGCTGTCGGTCCTCAGCGCATAGTCGGTCATGCGAAAGAAGTCGTAGTCCAGGTCAAGCGCCTCGACCGGCGTGTTCGTACAGTTGGCGAGCGGCCCGCCAACGGCGCTGACACCGTCTAGGTCTTTCGATGCGCCGTAACCGCCGCCTAGGACCTCGACGATCACCCGGTAACGCTCGCCGTCGAAATAGGTCATGGAAAGCGCCGTCGTCGTGTCGTAACCGGTGGCGATGACCTCCTCCGGCACCGCCTGGGCCAGCGCCTTCATGACCGCGTTGAAGACGCGGTAGCAGGCGAGCATGCGCGCGTGGACCGGCGCCGGCGGTCTGGGGTTCAGCAGCGAACCATACGGCGCCTCGACCGTGAACGGGCGCTTCATGCCTTCGTTGAACGGAATGTCGGCGCTGGTCAGAACGGCCTTCAGTGCGGTGAATGCCGCGGAAAAGGTCGACGATCGCGGGCTGTTCAGGTTGCGCGTCACCTGTTCGCTG